>JAGCNK010000195.1 GCA_017645985.1 Bacteroidales bacterium
GCTACTGGCTACGGCGTTGTTTACTTTGCTCAAGAAATGCTCGCTACCAAAGGCGACACCATCAAAGGTAAAACAGTTTGTATCTCTGGTTCGGGCAACGTTGCTCAATACGCTGTTCAAAAATGTATCCAACTTGGTGCTAAGGTTGTTACAATGTCTGACTCTAACGGTTCGATCTACGACAAAGACGGTATCACCGAAGAAAAACTCAACTGGATTCTCGAACTCAAAAACGTTCGTCGCGGACGTATCAAAGAATATGCCGACAACTTCCCCGGTGTTGAATACATGGAAGGTCAGCGTCCTTGGAACATCAAATGCGATATCGCTCTCCCCTGCGCTACTCAAAACGAGGTTAACGGCGAAAACGCTGCCGCTCTTGTTAAAAACGGCGTAATCTGCGTGGCTGAAGGTGCTAACATGCCTTCGTTGCCCGAGGCTATCGAAATCTTCCAGAACGCTAAGATCCTCTACGCTCCTGGCAAGGCTTCTAATGCAGGTGGTGTTTCGGTATCTGGTTTGGAAATGTCGCAGAACTCTGAGCGTCTCTCTTGGACAAGCGAAGAGGTTGACCAGAAACTCCATCAGATTATGATCAACATCCACAAGACCTGTGTTAAATACGGTACAGAAAAAGATGGATACATCAACTACGTTAAGGGCGCTAACATCGGTGGTTTCGTAAAAGTTGCCGACGCTATGCTCGCTCACGGAATCGTATAATCCCGTCCATATCATAAAAATTCATATTACACAGCCGTCAGGAGCAATTCCAGGCGGTTGTGTTTTTTTTATACAAAAAAAAGAGATACTTTTGCCGCAGAAATTATAACTATCAGTGGGCATCAGATTGTTGGGCATATTGGTTTTGATCACGGCAGTGCTGTCGTCTGACAACGCTTTTGGACAGCTACGCGCCAGGCTTGTCAACATCCGCTACTACGAGACCGGCAACGGCGGCGACTATCCCATAAAGGTGCGTGTGAGGTTCGACACCAATTCTCCGTCGCCCGACAGGCTGAAATTCGTAACACGCTACGGCGAAGGTGTTACCGGCACCACACAGGTGCACGAATACGATTCGGTGTCGGTATACTACACGTTCAACACCAAGAAGAATGTGGGCAGCAAGTTCGACATCTATCTCGAAGACCGCCAGGGAAACCGCAGCCCGATGTACACAGTATCAGCACGTCCCACCGACAAGAACATTATTAAAACCGAATCCCGATGATAATAGCACAGAAAAAGAAACGCGAGAACATTGCGGAATACGTCCTCTATATGTTCCAGGTGGAGGATATGATGAGGGCTTGCCACAACGACATCGACACAGTAAAGCAGCGTATCATTTCGCAGTACAGCCAGCCGCCCGAGGTGATGAAGGATATCGAGTACTGGTACGAGAATATCCTTGCCCTTATGAAAAACGAGGGCGTGGAGCAGAAGGGTCATCTGCGCGAGGTGCTCAACATTATCGACGACATGTACGACGTGCATCTGCGTCTGCTGCGCTCGCCGCTTCATCCCGACTACAAGGCTGCTTATCAGGATGCCGCTCCCGTGATTGGGCAGAGCATACAAAAAACGCACCGTGAGGGCGCGTCTGAAGTAGAAGTGTGCTTGGAAATGCTCTATATGATTCTGCTGCTAAAACTGCAGCACAAGGAGCTGTCGTCGGATACAGTATTCGGCGTGCAGAAGATAAGCCGTCTGCTGGCACTCCTCAGCGCCAAATACAAACTGAACGAGGAGGATAAGTTGGAGTTGTAGCTGCGTGCTGTGGCGCGTACTTACAATTTATTTCTTGTTTTTCACCACCCTGAATCCATAGTTGAAATCAGCGAATGTGGGTTTCGGACCATCGCGGCCAGTGATGCGTGCCATATCGTCCACATAGTACCAGCTGCCGCCGCGTACCACACGGAAGTCGCCTCGCGACGGACCTTGCGGGTCGCGCTGTGAGCCGGCTGTATATTTGCCGTAAAAGTCGAGGCACCATTCCCAAACGTTGCCGCTCATATCGTATATGCCCAGTTCGTTTGGCTTGAGCCTTCCCACCTGCTTTACACCTTTTTCGTTGGTGGTTTCGTCGTACCAAGCCACCTCGTCGATGTCGTTGCTGCCGGCGTAGGTGTAGCTTTTAGAGAGCTGTCCGCCGCGTGCAGCGTATTCCCACTGCGCCTCGGTAGGCAGGTCGTATTTGTCGCCGGTGAGTTCCGAAAGCCACTTGCAATAAGCCTTGGCGTCGTAGTACGAAATGTTGACGATGGGGTAGGTGTCGTTCCACTGCCATTTGATAGCCTTGTCGTGCTCCTCGTACCATCCCGAAGGGGGAGGAGAGGGAAATGTGTGCCCGGTGGCGTTGCAAAACGCCCTGTATTGCGCCACGGTCACCTCATATTTGCCGATATAGAAGTCGCTCAGGTGCACGTTGTGCACTGGAACTTCGTCGCCGCCAGCCTGGGCGCAGCCCATCTTGAACTGTCCGCCTTTTACAAAGATAAGGTCAGGCGGGTTAGATGTCTGTGCAAACGACAGCTGCTGCCATGCCGTAGCAAGCAGCAGCGCCGAATATGCTATAAACTGAGTTGCTTTCATCCGCTTAAATTTATGACCGCTAATAAAAATTATTGGGCGTTGCGGGCTAGACGCATACCGTAGTTGAAGTTGGCAAACGCAGGCTCTGGACCGTCACGGCTGGTGAGTGTGGCGTAGTCGGCGTTGTAGTGCCATCCGCCGCCTCTGATTACACGGTAGGGCGACAGGTTGGAGTTTACGGGATTGTCTTTTTTGCTCTTAGCGTAGAAGTCCTTGGCGTAGAAGTCGGTGCACCACTCCCAAACGTTGCCGCTCATATCGTAGATGCCGAGCTCGTTGGGTGCTTTAGTGCCCACCTTCTGCGGACCGCGCAGTTTTGTGGTTTCGTCGTACCAGGCTACGGCTGCGGGCGAAGCTCCGCCGGCGTAGGCAGTGTGTTTCGACATTTTGCCGCCGCGTGCTGCGTATTCCCATTCGGCCTCGGTAGGCAGACGGTAGCCGTTTTTAGTGAGGTCGCAGTCGATGCCGCCGTCCTCGTTTTCAGCGTAGCATTTTTCTAAACCTTCCTTGTCGCTGAGCCAGTTGCAGTATGCCACAGCGTCGTACCACGAAATTTTGTGGATAGGATATTCGTCTACCCATCCCCACCATTTCTGTGTGGGCAGAGGATAGTACTTTTTGGTGTCGGGATGCTCCACGAGCCATGCCGAGTCGGGAATGGCTGGCATCTGGTGTACACCGCGCTTGCCGGGGAAGTATCTTGATCCCTTGGCGTCGTTGACAAATTGCTTGTATTCCTTAACGGTAACTTCGTATTTGCCTATGTAAAAGGAGTTTATCTTTACATCGTGTACGGGACGCTCGTCGGCGTCGCCTTTGGGCGCGGTTGTCCCCGGGTTGCCCATAGAGTAGCTGCCTCCCTCTACCTTGATCATCTGGGGCTGTGCCTGAACGCTGAGCGACAAACAGATCAATGCTGTCAGAATGGTAAGTCTATTCATCTTTCTCATTATTATTTGTTAGTTTATTCTTTGTCTTTAAAAATGGTTTTCTTCTTTCTTATTCTATTGTAAACAAACGTTAGCGGTTTTATTATGTTGCCTTATTTAAACTTATTTATGATTTTTAATAAATAGTTGTGGCTTTCTGGGCTATTTGAAAATGTTTTTGAGTATCGAACCCAGCAGTCCTCCGCCCGACGACGACTTTTTCGACGACGATTTTTTGGTGGTGGACTTGCCTGTGATGCTCTTGGCTACCGAGTTTCCTAAACTGCGTGCAAAACTTGTGCCTGCCGATGTGATGAGCGTGCCGAACACCGTGCGCTTGAAGCTCGACGATGATGATTTCGACGCTTTTGCCTTCTCTTTCTCTTTTTTGGCTTTTTCTTTCTCCTTCTCTTCGAGTTCGCGCTGTTTTTCGGCTTCGCGTGCGGCTTCTTCCTGAGCTGCTATTATCACCTCGTATGCGCTCTCGCGGTCGAAGAATTTTTCGTACTCTTTGATTTTCAGCGGAACAGCAGCCCTTATCTGTGCCCTCTGTTCGGGTGTTACGGCTCCTATCTGGCTGAGGGGGAAGAGTATTTTTGCTTTCTGAACCATTGAGGGCGAACCCGTGTTGTCGAGAAACGACACAAGTGCCTCGCCTGTGCCGAGGTTTGTGATTGCTTCGGTGGTGTCGAACGAAGGATTGGCGCGGAATGTCTGCGCTGCTGCCTTCACTGCTTTCTGGTCTTTGGGTGTGAACGCGCGGAGCGCGTGCTGTATGCGGTTGCCGAGCTGTCCGAGTATGTCGTCGGGAATGTCGGACGGCGACTGCGTGATGAAGTATATGCCCACGCCTTTGGAGCGTATCAGACGGATTATCTGTTCCATTTTTTCAACGAGCGCTTTCGACGTGCCTTCAAACAGCATGTGAGCCTCGTCGAAGAAGAACACGAGCTTGGGCAGCTCCATATCGCCTACCTCGGGAAGACGCGAGTAGAGCTCGGTCATCATCCACAGCAGGAATGTGGAGTAGAGTTTTGGGTGCATCATAAGCTTGTCGGCAGCCAGCACGTTTACCACGCCGAGACCTTTTTCTGTGTCGATGAGGTCTTCGATGTCGAAAGCGGGTTCGCCGAAGAACTTGTCGCCGCCTTCGCTCTCGATGGCGAGAATGGCGCGGCTGATGGCTCCGAGACTTGCCGAGGATATGTTGCCGTATGATGTGGTGAATTTTGAAGTGTTCTGTCCAACAAACTCTATAATTGTGCGGAGGTCTTTGAGGTCGATGAGCAGTAGTTCGTTGTCGTCGGCTATCTTGAATATGATGTTGAGCACTCCGGTCTGTGTTTCATTAAGTTCGAAAAGACGTCCGAGCAGCTGCGGACCCATTGCCGAGATGGTGGTGCGCATAGGAATACCTTGTTCGCCGTAAACATCGTAGAAGCGGGTGGGACATCCGTGGAACGTGGGATTTTCGATTGCGAACTCGGCGCAGCGTTTTTCGATAAAGCCTGACATCTTGCCGGTTTGGCTTATTCCCGAAAGGTCGCCTTTCATATCGGCGGCAAAGCAGGGCACGCCTGCCTGTGAGAATGTTTCGGCTACAACTTGTAGGCTTACGGTCTTGCCTGTACCTGTTGCACCGGCTATGAGTCCGTGGCGGTTGGCCATCTTGCCTATCATGTTGATAGGACCGTCGGCGCAATGCGCTATGTATAAGTTCTGGTTTGTGTACATGGTTTGATGTTTTTTGTTTTCACAAATATAGTAAAATATGTGTACGGTATAACCGTAATTTAAGAAAATTTTTCGATTTTTGTTGTAAAATTTGTTACCCCACTAAAATTATAATGCCGATGAAACTCAAATCAGTTTTAGCAATCGCATGCGTTTCAATGCTCTGCGCTGGATGCGCCACCGAAAAAATAGCCAACATCAACTCGCAGCCCTACCGATACAACGAGTCGGCGGTGCAGATCAAGGGACGTGTGGTAAACACTACCAACCTGTTTGTGTTAAAGACCTTCAAGGTGGCCGACAAGAGCGGCGAGATAACAGTTGTGGCCGACGAACGACGCAACGTGCTGCCTCCTGTGGGCACTAAGGTGAAGGTGCGCGGCAAGGTTTACGAGGCGTTCAAGCTAGGATCGCTGCAAAAAATAGTGGTGATAGAGGGCGTGGCTCCTCTTGTCAAATAACTGTAAGCCAAATATATAATGCCGCTATTCTTGCGGTTTTACAAGCTCTATTATGTAGCTTTCTACCTTGCGCATCGATATAGTGATGGCATTGATGTCGAAGTTTTTGATAGAGTGGATAATGCTTGTGGCCATCGATGCAGCCTTGTCCATCTGATGTTGCTGTGCCGTGGTGCGAAACTCTTCGGCAAATTTGAGCAAACTATCGAAAGATATATTTTTCTTGAGCTGGCGATATTCCGGAATAATCTTGGCTTTGAGCATTTCGATAAACTCATGCTGCGATGCGTTTTTCTTCTTTGCCTTAGTGGTGGAGGCTATGTCGATGATGTCTTTTGCTTCTTCGCTGTCGGTGTTGTAAATACTTATGTCTTTGATTGTTACAGTAAATGTAGAACCTAATCCCGGTGTGCTGTCAACAGTGATAGTGCCTTTGAGGTTTTCTACAAGACGGGCTGTAAGTTCTGTACCCGACGAGCGGTTGACGTTTTCGCCGGCAATAAACATTGTATCAGCCACTTGCTTTGAAATACCAACTCCTGTGTCGGCAACGGTTAATACAAGTGTGGTGTGTGTGTCGGAAGTGTCTTTACAATCAATATTGAGTTTAACGCTACCATTGTCGGTAAATTTGATGGCGTTGCTTACAAGGTTGAAAAGAATTTGACGAAGTTTAACACCATCGGCAATAAGCATTTTGGGAGTGTCTGGTGCAACTTCGAGAGTGTATTCAAGATTCTTTTCTTCGGCGTTTTGTTTAAAGAGGTTGTAAATGTCGTCGGCAATGCGTCTGGGGTCGGCAATGCGTGTGTATAGATTTTTGCCCGATTCTATGCGGGCAAGATTCCAAATTTCGGTGAGAGTTTCGTGTACAGATACCGCATCTTTGAGAATGCCTGTGGCTTTGACAGAGTTTTCAGGAAGAGTGGCGTTGGCGGCAAGGTTTTCGGCGGTAACTATGATGTTTTCGATGGGTTGCTTTGTGTTTTGAGTCATATTGAGCAACAGTTCGCTCTTGGCTTTTGAGGCTGTGTTGATGTCGCCGTTGCCATTGCCGCCGATGTTTCTGATAGCCGGAATGTCGCGGATGGTGAGCAGTACTGTGTTGTTGCTGCTCTGGGCAAAACGCGCCTCGTAATATTTGCCGTCTTTCTGATATTCAACGTATTGCGGGTCTTCGTTGTTTTGCGCCTCGTTGTAAGCCACAAGGAACTGCAGCAGAATGTCGGCGTCGAACTTGTCGCGCATGTTGCGTCCCACAAACTGTTTTTCGGCTTCGCTGTTGCCAGGAATTTTGGCGTAGGTGAATGTGCCGTTCTGGTCGATGTTGAATATAGTGTCGGGCAGAATGTTGAGAATCGATGTCTGCTTTTGCGACAGCTGCGATGCGTTTTGCTCGGCTATCTTGCGGTCGGTGATGTCTTCCACAATCATGATACCGCCCTTCTCAACCTCTCGTCCCGTGCTGTAATGGTATGGCTTGAGGGTGATAGAGGCGTACACCTTGCCGCTGTCGGTGTTGATTTCGTATTCTTGCTTTGAAATCTTGTCGCTCTGTGTCGACGAGTCGGACGACACGTCGAACCCGCGCAGAACCTCCTGTGGAACCACCGAGGTGATGTCCTGTCCCACAACGTTCTTGTTTTTGAGGTTGAAAATCTGCGCAATGCGCTCGTTGGCGGTGGTAATCTTGAAATTGTCGTTGAACTGGATGATGCCGATAGGGGTCTTGCGGAAAAGCAGTCGGTATTTCTCTTCGCTGTTGCGCAGCTCGGCTTCGGCAAGTTTGCGCTCCTGAATCTCTATCTGCATTCGGTTGTTGGATTCGGAGAGCTGCTTGTTGTGGTTGTTTTTCTCTTTGTAACGGAAATAGTAGATGAGCACCACTATTATAACAAGGAGTATCACCACAATGAGGAAGATGATGTTTCGGCTGTTCTGCTTGCGCTCGAGGTTGAACTTGTCGCGCTCGGCCTGGTACTGGATAGCCTCGATCTCTTTCTGCTGTTTCTGGCTTTCGAGACTTACCTGGAATTCTGAAAACTGCTCCTTCTTTTTCTGCTCAAAGATGCTGTCGCTGGTTTGTGCGTAGCGGTCGCTGTAGTGCAGAGCCTTTTCAAACATTCCGTGACGTTTGTAGAAAATGCGGAGAATGTCGCAAGCCTTGTTTTTGATACGCAGCTCTGATATGCCGGTGTTCATCTCCTCCATTTCGGCGTCGTGAAGAACAGCCTCGGCGTTTGAGCGAGCCTGATCGTCCATATTGTAGTCGATTTGGAGCGAGGCCAGACGTGTGCGTGCCACGAGCGACTCATGGGGGCGTCCTGCCTTGTGGTAGCTCTCGTATGCCGATTTGAGCGACTCCGCCGCCTTGGTGGCGTTGTCGTCGGTGATGTATACGTAGGCGTAGGTCTCCATTGTGTTGGCTATTCCAAACAGGTCTTTCTTCATCTGGTATTTTTCAAGGCATTCGTCGAGAATATCCAACGCGCTGTCCTGCTCGTTGATTATGGCGTATGCCTGGGCTATCTTGATGTTGGTTTCGAGAATCCTGTCCTCGGCGTTGAGGTCTTCGTAGAGGTTGCGTGCCGCAATCAGGTTTTTGAGCGCGTCGTCCTCGTCGTTTTTGATGGTGATGTCGCCTAGAAGGGTGAGAGCCGTGGCCTGAATGTTGGGATATTTGAACTGGCGGCAGATGTCGATAGCCTTGGAGCAGTACTCCTCGGCAAGGTCGTATGCCTCTTGGGCGTAGTATGTGCGTGCAATGTCGATTTGGCAGAGAGCCATCTTGTCGTTCTGAGCCAGTTTGGAGTAAATTTCGTAAGCCTTGAACTGCGCCTCAATGGCGAGGTAGTAGACGCGGGTCTTGTAGTAGCCGAAACCTATGTTTTTGTATGCCGAAGCAATGCTGGCAGAGTCGCCCCACTGTTCGGCCATTTGTTTTGCCTGCGCTGCAAATTCCAGTGCCACAAATGGTTCGGTGTTGATATACTCGCTGTACTGGTCGGTGAGCGACTTGTATTGTTCGGCTATTGAGTCGGTTTGCGCCGAGGCGCTTATCGTCGCCGACGAAATCACTATTGCCGCTATGTATGCTAACCCTCTTTTCATTGCTGTAAAGTTTATTGCTGGGTAATCCCGGCTTTCTGGTATGGTATATAAAAGGTGAAGGTGGATCCGGAGTTGAGCACGGATTTCACTTCTATTCTTCCTCCCATTCGTTTAACAAGTTCGTTGGCTATTGACAGACCCAGACCGTTGCCTCCGTACTGCCTTGCCGCGCCTTCGTCGCCTTGGCGGAACCGCTCGAATATCACGCCCAGTTTCTCCTCGGCAATGCCTATGCCGGTGTCGGACACAAAGAAGGCGATTTCCTGAGTGCCGTCCTCGGCTGGTCTGATGTCGGTGCCGATCACAATCTTGCCCTCGTTGGTGAATGTAACGGCGTTGGTTATCAGCTTTTTGAAAATCTGGCTGATGCACATCGAGTCGGCGTACACGAGGCTGTCGGCGTCATGGGCTGGCTGGCTTTTTTCGTGCTTGATGTCTTTGCCCGATTCGGCTATCAGCTGCTGCAGATACGACGAGGATTCTTCCACTATGCTGTTGATACTGCATATTTCGTGCCTTAGTTTCTTCTGACCTGTCTCTATCATAGAGAGTTCCACAATGTCGTCGATGATGCCGAGCAGCTTTTTGCAGTTGGAGTTTATAAGGTTGAGATAGTCTTTGTGCTTGTCGGCCGACATTCCGTTCTGAATCATCTGCACAAAACCGTTGATGATGTTTACCGGGGTGCGGGTTTCGTGGGCGATGTTGGCAAGGAACACTGTTTTGAGGTTGTTGGATTCCTCGGCTTTCTTTTTCTGACCGAGCAGCTCGGTCTGGTAGTGCTTGATTTCGGTGATGTCGTTTGAGATAATCTGTATTACCTGTTCGCCGAAGAAGTCGTTGATAGGCTGCATGGTGCTGAGATACCAACGCTCTTCGCCATTGATATTTACGCACACCTTGCGGGTGAGTATCTTGCCCTCCTTTGCCACCTCTTTTACAAGGTCCATGTCGATGAGCTGGTTTGCCGGCACGTCGCTGCCTGGAGCAATCTCCATACTGTCTACATCAAACAGTTCCACTGCGGTGGAGTTGAGCATTATGATGTTGCCGTCGGTGTCAACCACTATGATGGGCTGACCGATGCCGTTGAAAAGTGTCTTGTATCGTGTTTCGCTTTCGGCAAGCTCGCGACGAGCGGTTATCATTCGGTCGATATCCTGCATAACGCCGAGAATGCCCACGAACTCGCCGCTGTTGTTTTTGATAAGTGTCTTGTTTACAATGTATTCGCGAACTACGCCGTCGGCACATTTGATAGGTCCTTCGTATATCTGGATGCCTTGCTCTTTGATAAGCTGGATGTCTTTTTCCTGGTAGAAGTCGGCGTATTCTTTTGGGAAGAATGTCTCGAGCTGCAAGGCGGTTTTGCCAATCACTGTGTCGGGCGACACTCCGAGCACGTTGGTGGCGTAGCTCTTGTTGCAGAGCAGGTATCGTCCCTCCATATCCTTGTAGAATACCGGCGTGGGTATTGCGTCGAGCATCATCTGTGTGAAACGGAGGTTTTCGCGTATTTTGGTCTCGGCTTCGGCACGTAGGTCGATATTCTGGAACATTACTATGACCGAACCCTCCTTGGATGCGAACGCCGTCACCTGGTACGACTTGTTGCCGTCGGTTACGGTGTCTTCGCAGGGTATGGGCGAATGAGCAGCGCGGCCGAGAAGCGGAATCCAGTTTTCGGCGTTGAACAATTTGGTCTGCGACGCCCGCCGTCCGATGATTTCGTCTGGAGGAATTTTGGCAAACTGCACAAATGTGGGGTTTACACGTGTGATTACAAAGTCAACCGGGTCGAGCTCGTCGTTGTATACGATGTCGCCCGCAAAAGCCGCCGTGAGCATATTGTTGAAAAGCAGCGAGTTGATTTTCTCGGTATAGTTGAGCTGCTGCGACAGGTCGGCTTCGAGGTTGCTGAACTTGCCGTATTCGCCGAAAATCATATACCTCCTGAGCATAGTGCGCAGGGTGGCGTTTTCGTCTTTCAGTCGTTCGTACTCGGTTATGTCGATGGTTTCGTAGTCGGTCATTTCCCTAAAAAGGTGATGATTGTTTTAAAAAACAAATATAGGTATTTTTTTTATACTAAAAACAAAAGCCGCACAAAAAATTATTCTGTGCGGCCAACTAACATTCTTATTTATATCTTACTCTATTTCCACTAATTCGAACGGAACGCTCACAAGTTTCTTGTAGCGGTTTCCGAGAGCTTTCATATCCTCGTCGATGGACTCGTAGTACCATCTTACTTTTACGTCGCTCTTTTCTGCCACTTTCTGCAGCGAGAGAATCACCTGGATAACCTGCTTGCTAGAAGCGGTGTTGACATATTCGAGGTCGAACTCGAACACTGTCTGTACGTTGGGGCTCTCGGCGTAGTCTTTGAGCCAGTCGAGCACGGGCTTGTAAAAGTCGAGCGCGTTTTCGGGCACAGAAATCTTGGATATCTTGAATATGTTTTGCTCCGGGTCGAGGATGATTTCCGGGGTATCTTCTGTTTCTTCGATGAATAATTTTTCCATATTTCGGTGGGATTATTTAGTTTTTAATTGTTACTGCTGTCTGTAATATGTAGAACTGTTCGTCGTCGTTGATGTTCATAAAACGGTATTTGAGAGGACGGTCGCTCTTGATTCTGAGGTCGGAGAATCCGAGGCCGGTCTTTTTGGCGTCGGCGGTGTCGAAGTCGAGGAGTATGTCGTCGTAGTAGTCGCTGAGCTCGTCTTTCGACATTCCGTTTACAAATTCGAGGCGTTCGGAAATCACGTCCTTGGCTTCGTTTTTGATGATGTTGCCTGCTGTAAGCATTATCTCCTTGCCGGTCTGACCCATGAAGAACACTCCCGAAATGCCTGCCGAGCTGTTTTGCTTGCTGCCGTGCTTGATGATGTTCTGTAGCATCTCTACCATTACGTTTGACACCTTGATGGTGGTGAGCGGCATATTCATACGGCCCTTGATGATAGCCAGAAGGCTGAGAAGGTTCTCCTGGTTGAAGAATCCGTTGAAATAGAGCAGCAGGTTCTCGTTGTTCATCTGCTTGTGCAGCTGTTTAACGCTGTCGAGCGAGCTGTGTCCCTTCGATGTAGCGTCGGCTGCGCCAAACGATGAGTCGGTGGGAATGAGAGTCTGCAAGTAGAAGTATGTGTACTCGTCGTCCAAACGCTCAAAGCTGTAGAGGAGCTTGTTGCCAGATTTGCGGCTCATCTCGATAAGTCCGAGACCCGCGCCTCCCTTGTCGCTCATACTGCCAGTGGTGAGCATTTCGCGGTGAAATTTCTTGAGCTCGTCCTGGTTTAGGCTGTTGATAGTGTCGAGTTTTTCTTGCAACGCCGGTATCTTGTCGTTGGCCACGATGTTGCCGGTGGAGATGTAGTATCTCTCGCCGTTTTTCTGTATGGCGAAAATGCCGGGGTATTTTTCGGTGGTTAGGTTGGCTATTTCGTCTTGATGCCGCGTGATGTTCTGCAGTCCCTCCACCATGATGTAGTAAATACGTTTCTGCAAAGTAGACTGCTGGTATGTTACTTTGGCAATGTTGGTGTCGGCCAAAAAGAGTATCTTTTTGGTGATGTTGTGAGTGAAATATCCGCGGTATACATATTCAAAGTCGTCGTTGGTTATCCTCTGAAACAGGGGGTAAGCGATGTCGAATAATTTTGAACCGAGTTCAGGTGTCATAGGCTGTGACTGTTTAGATTTAATTTTTTTATGCTGTGTTTAGTGCAATAAAAGTGCCATTGTTATTTGTTTTTCTATCTAATTTTTGAGCTGTTGCAGTTAATCCTCGGCCAACGGGAATTTCTTAGCGTCTTTGGGAACGTCGAAAGAGAGCTTGATGCCCTTGCGCTCGTAGGCGGGAATGTTTTCGATGTCTTCAAGGTTCTGGATGTCGGCAAAGTTGATTGTCTGGAACTTGCTTTGTATCACCACCTCGTTGATTTTGTCCTCCTCCTCGGCGTTGTCGGTGTCGTCGCTTTCGGTGCTGCCGCCTTCGTTGTTGTCTTCGGCGCTGCTGTCGGCGGTCTGCTCGTCGGCTTTCTGGCTTTCGGCGTCGGTCTTGGCGGGTTCTTCGGCTTTGACCTCAGGCTTGGGAGCGGGTTTGGCTGCCGAAGGGTTTTCGTATGGATTGAGAATTTCTTGCTTGTCGAAACCAGTTGCAATAAGGGTGACGCATATCTTTGAACCGAGGTTTTCGTCGGTGGTCTGTCCCCAGATGAGGTTTGCGCTTTCGCCAGCTGCCGCCTGCACGTGCTCGTTGATAGTGCCCACCTCCTCGAGTGTGGTAGGACGCTCTGACGACGAGATGATGTTTACAAGCAGGTTTTTGGCTCCTCTGATGTCGTTGTTGTTGAGCAACGGAGAGTTGAGCGCACCTTTGATAGCGTCGAGTGCGCGGTTTTCGCCGTCAGCCTCGCCACGTCCCATCAGTGCCACGCCGCTGTCTTCCATAACGGTTTTTACATCGGCAAAGTCGACGTTGATCTCGCCCGGAACGGTGATAATCTCGGCAATGCCTTTAGCAGCCATTGTCAATATGTCGTCGGCTTTGGAGAACGCCTGACGTGCGGGCATGTTGCCGTACATCTCGCGGATTTTTTCGTTGTCGATAACAAGCATTGCGTCAACGCCTTGCGACAACTGCTCCAAACCTGTGAGAGCCTGTTTTACACGTTTCGGTCCTTCGTATCTGAACGGTATGGTGACGATAGCCACTGTGAGTATGCCCATGTCTTTGGCGGTTTTGGCAATGATCGGGGCTGCTCCCGTGCCAGTTCCTCCGCCCATTCCGGCTGTTACAAACAGCATCTTGGTGCCGGTGTCGAGAGCGGTTTTGAGTTTCTCGATACTTTCGATGGCGGCCTGTTTGCCGTTTTCGGGATTGTTGCCTGCGCCGAGACCTTCGGTGAGACGTTCGCCAAGGGGAACTTTTACCTGGATAGGACTTGCGTTGAGCGCCTGCTGGTCGGTGTTGGCGATGATGAAGTCAACGTCGTGGATGCCGTAGTTGAACATGTAGTTGGCTGCGTTGCCGCCGCCTCCGCCTACGCCGATTACTTTTATTATGTTGTTTCTCGTGGGTTCACAGATAAAGCCAAGAGTTTCGTTGTCTATTTCCGGGGTCATTTTGTCTTCCTTTTAGTTAATGGTTTCAAGTTACATTTTGCTGTCGTTCGGCTCTGAGAATATCTTGCCGATGATGTTGTCGAACCAGCCGCGGAATCCACCGCCTTTGTCGTCTTTGCTGCCTTTGTCCTTGGCGTTGCCTTTGGCTTTTTCGTCGGGCTTGGGAGCCTGTTCGTCCTGCTGCTGCTCGGCGGCTTTCTCTTTTTCGGCTTTGAGACGGCGTTGTTCGAGAATGCTCTCGGTGTATTCCATACCTTTTATAATAAGACCAACGGCAGCCGCGTTGCCTTCCGACGAAAATTCGGGGTTGATATACAGCGGTGTGCCTGTGCGTGTTTCGATAGAAAGACGGAACTTGGCAAGCTGCACAAGGCTCTTGAGCTTGGCAGTGCCGCCTGTGAGCACTAGACCCGCGCTCAGCTGGGTCTTATTTCTGATAGTGTCGATTTCGTTGGCTATGCCGCCGAGAATCTCCTCCACACGTGCGTTGATGATCGACGCCACTGTGGTGAACGGAATCTCCTTCGACTTGCCGTTGACGCCTTTGACAGTGACGGCCTTTTTGGCGAAGTCTTTTTGCGACAGCGCCGCTCCGTACTGCACCTTTATCTGTTCGGCCTGACGTTCGAGCACGCCGCAGCCTTTCTTGATGTCGTTGGTAATGGCTTTTCCTCCGAGGGGCACCACGCTGGTGTAGCGCAGAATGTTGTCTTGGAACACTGCAATGTCGGCAGTGCCCGCGCCTATGTCGGCAAGTATCACGCCCACCTCTTTCTCGTCTTTGGAGAGTACCGCCTCTGCCGAAGCAAGAGGTTCGAGAATGAGCTTGATAATCTTTAATCCTGCCATCTCAACAGCCTGGCGAATATTCTTAATGGCTTTGTCCTTGCCTTTGACCACGTAGAAAGTGCCCTCGAGCTTGCGGCCGTTGAATCCTTTGGGGTTGAGCCCTACGGAGTTGTTGTCGACCGAGTAGCCTTGGGGAATCACATGTATTATATTTTCGTCCTGGCCTGCCGAAATTTGGTTAAGTTCTTCGGTAAGCTGTTTGATGTCGTCGTCGGTGATGATGTCGGTGATGATTTTAGAGTGGCTGTTTACCTCGCCGCAGATGTTGCGTCCGTCGATGCCCACGTACACGTATTTGAAGGTGACGTTGGCAGCCTTCTGGCATTTCTCAACTGCTTCTTTGATCGAGTCTCTAGCAGACATGATGTTCTGCACAGTGCCTCTGATTACACCCTTTGTCTCGGCTTCGCCGATTCCTAGTATCTTAACTCTTCCTTGGTCGTCTTTGGTGCCGGCTATGGCCACTGTTTTCGACGTGCCAATGTCGATGGCTGTGATTATATTGTTACACGGCATAGTTATTATATTAGTTTCTAATTATTGTTATTTCCTTGTCAGTTATATTTATATTGCTTTGCTGCATACTATCTGTCCTTTGTATTTTACACTTACCGACTGGTACTTGTTCCATCCGGTTTTTTTCAATCCGTTGGTGAAGAAGCTTTTGAGATAGTAGAGCTTTTCGTCGTAATTGTCTATTGAGCCTATTTCCAACAATTTAGGACCTACAAGCGGCACTATTTCGTATTCGTTGGCCTCGTTGACGTATATCTGCTCCACCTGGTCGCGCCAAAAGTCGTCTTTCTTGATCAACCGTGCCAGACGGAAAATCTCGGATTCTTTTGATGTCTTGATGTTTTCGTTGTAAATGTTGTAGGTGTTGCGCTTAGCAAAGTCGTATTTGTCGTTGATAAAGCCGTTGGCCACCATCACGTTGGGAGCTTTTCCTTTCTGGCTGCCGGGGAAAATGGTGCCGTCTTCGTCGATGTAGAAGCTCTTGTTGCTGGTGGTGATGATCTCTACGATGGGCTGGCGCTGCTGAATGTCGACTTTGAGGTGTCCGTTCACGGTCTTGTAAATGTCGGCCTGGCGGATGTAGGGCTGCTGCTGAAGGTACAGCTCCATCTCGTTGATGTCGATTTTGTTGAGCGGCGTGCCGAGAATCCGGTGCGAAGGATTGTGAATCAGTTGCAAAACGTCGTTGCGGCTGATGAAGCTAACCTGGTTTGAATCCTTGATGTTGATGTCGATAGCACCGCATAAAGTGTCGCGGAATTTTGACGATGAGTATATTATAGCAGCTGCGAAAACAACTGCTGCCATTATAATTCCGATATTTTTAAACGTGCCCTTGTTCACTTTTGCGCCTGATTTAGAGATTTGAAAATGCCTCTGTTAGCGGTTTCACGATTTTGTCGATATTTCCCGCGCCCAAAGATAATAAAA
>JAGCNK010000196.1 GCA_017645985.1 Bacteroidales bacterium
ACAATAACAACGGTGGCTACAACAACGACAACTACTCCAACGAAGGAGGCAATTACGAGCGCCGTCAGACAAACGACTCTTTCACCGACGAAAGCAAATACACCGACGGCAACGAATAGTTTTTAGAATATCTATTATAAAAAAGGCGGATTATTTGTCCGCCTTTTTATTTTATCTCTCCCTAACTGCTACAACTTAACAATTTCTTAATATAATTATTTTTTTTTGTTTTTTTTTTATTTTTTGATTTGCGACTGATTTTAAGTGCCTTTTCAACGGCATCTAAGCACTATAACAACCGCCACAGACTACCTCTACTACTACTATTTTAAAAAAAACTATCTACCAACTAACTAACAAGTGGCAAGCAAGGTGTTACACTACCGGTTTTATACGCCGTTATTATGTATTATGCTATCGATGGATGCGATGTCGCAATCTGTGGAGACGATAATGTCGTCTCGTCCCGTAACTATGGGCGGAAGCATATCGTTCAACGACAATCTGGAGTTTCTACCTGATTCTTCGAGTAATTATTATTATGTGGCAGGCAGTCTGAGCACCAAATTCTTTGGTGTTGTGGATGTTCCTGTTTCGTTTACCTATTCCGACAATGCCTTCACTAAGAATATGGCGCTGCCTTTCAACAGGTTTTCGCTTAATCCGAGTTATAAGGCCTATACTGTGTATATTGGATTCAACTCGATGACATTCAGCAAGTACACAATGAACGGTCACGACTATTTTGGCGGAGGTTTTGCATATTTAGGCGATGGTGCTTGGAACGTGGAGACATTTTTTGGACGGCTAAGAAAAGCAGTTTACCCTGATTCTACAGCTTCGCAAGCTGGATACGCCCGAATTGGAGGCGGTTTGAAAGTGGGATATTCTTCCGAAAAATACCAGATATCGGTTAATGCCATCAAGATAGGCGACCGCGAAAAATCTGTGGATTTCACTGGGTTTGAAGACCAATATGTGTTTCCAAAAGACAATACGGCGGCAAGCGTATCATTTGACATCAAGCCAGTAAACTGCATAGATTTTACTGGCGAGTATGCAGTGAGCTTTATGCGTGAACTGCCCGGCACTATAGTTGAGACACCTAAGAGCGACGCAGTGATATATCACGCTTTTGAGTTTGGCGTTGCCTACACGTCGCCTGTGGGTTCTGTGGGTGTCAGCTACGACCGTCTGCCGCCTGGATATGAAACTCTAGGTGGTTATTATTTCAGTGAAGACGAGGAGCAGATTTCGCTAAACCTCTCCACTGATATATCAGGTAAAGTGCAGCTGGGCGGAGATTTCGGCTACCGTCACGACAATGTGGACAATCAGCAGATCACCACCAACAAAAGTTTCGCCTATTCGCTTAATGTCAACGCCAATCCTATGGAGCGACTTGCTCTGTCGGCATCGGTAAACAACGACCAGAGCTACGCCAACCTGAAAGACAACCTTGAGCAACTGACACAAATGTCGGAATTTGAAGACCTTGACACCAACGAGTATTCGCGGCTGAGCCTTTCGGTAAATGTGAGCGCAAACTACACCACCAAGCAGAGCGAAATAATATCCAACAATTTTTACTCCTCGTTTTCGTACAACACCACATCCGACGAACAGAGGTACGACACCACTTCGGCTAATTCCAAGATCTACAATTTGAATTTTGGTAGCAACACATCGTTCCTTATACCGAAAATATCGCTTGGCTTTAACGTGGGTCTCAGCAAAACCGACTCTTATTCTCAGAAATACAAAATGCTTACCCTTACAAGCTCGCTCTCAAAATCGTTTGATTTCGGATTGTCGCTTTCGGGTGCATATACCTATGCAGGCACTGAAGCCGACACTCTGAGGTCTGGTGTAACTAACCTGCGGGCAACGGCTTCGTACGCTTTGTTTAAAAAGCACAACCTTGGACTTTCGTTTTGCTACATTCACAATCCTATGTCGGTGGCTATGGAAGACCGTTATACTCTGAGTTTTAATTACAGTTACGGATTCACAATAATTGGCGACAAGAAAAAGGAGGAAGGCATAAATGAATAAAACACTTTATATAATAATAGTATTGCTATTAGCCTCGCTAACCGCATACCCTCAGGGCAACAACGCCGTAAATATCACCATTATGGGCAGCGGCAGCTACAGCTCCAAGCTGTCAGACTTTTATACATCCTCCAATGCCGGTATGCTCACCGTTATAATCCGCAATCAAGATTACAAGGAAGCTCAAATACCAGTGCAACTATTTATGTCGATCACCCACAGTTTCGACAAACAGCCATATATCACCACCAAGAATCCCAATCCCACACGAATAATCAACCTCAAATCAAACGATGCACTTGTCCTCACAGGCAAAGACCTTGAATGTTTATTCAACACCGCCTACCTTACCTACAAAGGGCCAAACCTCAAAGACGGCAGCAACATCTTGAAAATATACGCCCGCGACATCCGCACCGGCAAAGTGGTTAGCAACACCGCATCGCTCTCGCTCCGCTCGGTGACCATCCAGCCTCCCCGTCTGGTGAGTCCCGACAACCGCCTCGTGTATGAGACCGACAACCAGTTTATGACCTTCCGCTGGAAAGGCGACGACACGTACAAAGCAGTGACCCACAACTACGTTTACTGCCTCGAAATCTGGCGACAGATGTCAGACAACCCATACGTAGACACTATCCGTACGCCCGAAATCATCACCGCCGACAACCTGAAGACTGAGAACTACCAGCTGGCACTTCCGATGTACCCGATGGAGATAGGCGGACGCTACTGCTGGCGTGTCAGGGCACACGACCCGTCAGGCAGGGCCACCTTTAGCCAGAACGGCTGGAGCGAAGTCCGTTCGTTTACCTACAAGCACCTCCCCGTACCCGTTACGGGACTCACGCACACTATAAAACAGACCACCCGCCGCGCCACCGTAACCTGGGACGGCACCGAAGGCCACACCAAATACTACATCGAATACTACAACCCACAAACCCAGAAAACCATATCGAACACAACCGCCGAGCCGAGGTACGAGCTCGCCGCCGCGCCCGACAGTGAGTACAAAATCCTTTTTAGAGTAAAAGCCCAGTGCTGGGGCGACGACAGCCGCACCTCCGACTGGACACGGTGGGACACCATCAGCTACGCCGCACGCAAGCGTGTGGAGTCGGAGTACGAGTGCGGGCACAAGTTTCCCCGCGTAGAGGTCACCAACCTTGACCTCAAGACCGATTTCGAGGAGGGCGACATAGTCAGGGAGGCGAACGGCTCGTCGGAGTACGAGATCATCAACTACGCCTCCGAGCCCGACGGCACACTCCGCGGTCAGTTCTACCTAGTGATGAACGCCTGGGGCGGCGCCAAGATAGCCTGCGAGTTCTGGGACACCAAGATAAACACCGACAACGTGGTGATCACGACCCGTTACCGCAGCATCGACCTCCCTGGATACGTGGCAGACCCCGACGAGATACAGCGGTACGTGAAAGAGATATGGCTCGACGCCAACTCTGTGGCCACCTCGTCGAAGATACGCGACACCATAGTCATCCCAGAGAAGTTCGACTACCTTTACGCCGCTGATGACGGCACACTTTACGCCGTGGTTGTGAATCCCGACGGCACCGTCACCGAGACCGAAGTCCGCACCAACAAGAGCACCTCGCAGTGCCTTGTCACCGACGGGCAGGGCGACAGCCTTGTGATAAGCAAGGGCGGGCAGCCGATGGGCATACAGGAATACCGGGCCACGGGCGGCAACAAGGCCCTGCTCAAGGAGTACCACCGCAAGAGCGACAGCCTCGCCCAGTGGCAGATAAACTTCAAAAAATACGACGCCCAGGCCTACGCCTTCGACCGTGTGGGCAGCGGCGACCACGGCATCTTCGACACCGACGAGTACTACCCGAGGTCGGGCAGCTACGACTTCCGCTACAAATCAGTGGAATGCGGCAAGACCGACCGTGTAGTCGTTGACTTCGGCAGTTATTCTGAGAAAGACTCTGTAATCTTCAAAGACAAGTACGGCGTCCGTCTCAAGGTGGTAGACCAAAACGTCCTCGCCTTCACCGGAGTGTCGAGAGCCGACACCAACTACATCTACGCCTACCGTGGCGATAAGAAAATAGGAAAACTCTTCCTCAACACCTACCAGCGGAAGACCTACAAGGTGGTGCTGGTGAGCGTGAACGGAGCAACCCTGCCTAGTGAAAGCATAATACTGGATTCATTAAATAAGGTGTATAACCAGTGTGCGGTAAGTTTTGAACTCCGTACCGACACCATCACAATCAACGGCTTAAAATCCTTCTCCCACGGCGGCAGCGGCATCCTCACCGTCTACAACGACGACCAGAAGACGGTGCTGACAGCCTACGACAAGTGGATGCAGAACAACACCTACTACCTGTTTTTTATTGATAACGTAAAGGACAAGAAAGACGGCAGCGGCACATTAGTCTCCGGCTATATGCCGCGCGGCTACAACGCCGGCTTCATCTACGAAGGCGGCTCAGAACGCACTATCGCCCACGAGTTAGGACACGGCGTGGCTGGGTTGGAGCACGTATTCTCCGATTCCAAAGCCAGCGGCAAGACCCAAAACCTTATGGACTACGCAACAGGCGAGCAACTGTGGCACTTCCAGTGGAATCAAATCCAAGACCCGAGCAGGGTGTGGATGAAGTGGAACAAGGATGAAGGAGAGGGTGAATTATTGACAAAGCGTTCTGATACAGATACACGGTTTTATCTGCTTCTTGTTAATAAAAAGGATTCAATCTTTTATTCAGCAGGAGAAACTATATATTTAAACACGAATACAGAGTATACTTTTAAAATTATTAAACGTCATAAATTTGATGTTCCAATTGATGATAATAACAAGGTTATACATGTTGTAACAGATATTGTTTTTAATGAAATTGAATGGAAGTGGAATGAAAACAATCAAAAGAGCGCAAAATTTACTATAAAGACTTCAGAAGTAGAACATTCTACTACTATAGAAGCCAAGATTAATATTAACAATGAAATAATACTTGGATATTTTGATAATAATATATTTAAAAGAGTAAATAATGAAGCAGAACTTCCATCTAATGTAACATCATATAAAAGATGGACGTTTGCAAACCTTATTCATCCTGATGAATTAAAAGATACAGAAGCAGCCTTAGCCAAATTTAAAAACATCAATATTCAAGTAATTAATGATCCTTCTGTAGAATTTGTTAGGTCAAAAGATTACAAAGGTGAATACGGTTTTGATAATGATTTTTGGACCACTAATAAATCGGATTGTTATTTGAGTGAGATAATTCATGGTTCAAATTATGTTTATCCATGGGTTTCTATGAAGAAAGATCAAATGATTCATTTGCAAGCCGTGGTTCATATTGATGAAAATTTTGTAAAAACACCCAATTCTGCAATAAATATTAGTAGTGATGACGAGAATATGTCTATTTCGCCTAATGTGATTAGAATAGTTGAAAAAGGCAAAAAATCTAAAGACGATCCAACATCAAATCTAAATGTTGTTACAATAACGAATCCCAAAAACAAAGAATTTTTAACGTTGGAACTCAAATGTTCATCAAATGATTTGTCTTTAAAGAATCCTCATACTGTTTTTGCTACAAAAAGTGCTAGTAACCAAATAATAGGCGGCTTTAAATATTATTCTCGCGATTACGCTAATTTCAAGGAAGCAAATTTGTATATTTATACTTTTTTCTTTCAAGAGGGGAATAAAGTAGAAAAAGAAAAATTGGAAGATTTTCTTAATAACTATTCTTTTAACCAAGCCTTCGTTAAATGGAATGTTTTTATAATTGACAAATCGCCTGATATTGATAAAATAAAAGAGGTTCGCGCATATTATGAGAAAAATAATAATGAAAGTCGAATGCAATTTGTTACTGATCTGATAGAAGGTAAACGGGATAATATAATAGATGAGTTTTTAGGAGGATTCCTATTGTTGTATTGTGAAAATGATGATTTAAGCAAACAGATGGAAGGAAATAATTATGTTTTATTTGTTACAGATTTAGAGTCAAGTAATCAAAATGAAGATGGTTATGCTAAAACGCCTACAAAAAATAATCAAAGTAATAATAATTATGGAGTTATATTTAAAAATGGTATTAATAATTTCTCTACTTATGTTCATGAAATGGGACATATTATAGGGTTTCAGCATACATTTGAAACAGAACCAGATTATTTAGGTGGTAATAGAGGAACAAAAAAGTCTACAGAAAATTTTATGGATTATTCTGATAGTAAGTTGATGTTGTGGAAAACAGATTGGGAACAAATACTAAATTATATTGATAAATGAAGCAAATCGTTTGTTTATTATTGCTGTTTTTTATTGCTCATTGTTCCTTTGCTCAATGGTCAACAGAGACGATAACAAAAGGTTCACATCGACTGTATAATTTTTCAAGAATTATAGGAGCACCATATATCAATTTGACCGATAGCGTAACCAATAGTTTTGATAAGTTGGAAGGTGATTTAATTAGATGGGTGTCTAGAGATTTTTCTGAACGGGAAATAAAATATTATATTACAACCAAAATTGATTCTTTCAATTGCCGACAAATTGTACATAATGCAATATGGAATTTTCATCGGAGGTCATATATTCAGAGCCGAATATATTATATGAAGTTTAAACATCACTATTTAAAACCATATAATTATCATCTTAAATTTAATCAAGTATTCAGAGATGAAGAAGCAAAACGATTTTTTAAACATCTAAGGTCTGAAAATCCGGGAATGTTGGATTCTTTGTATCAACAACAATATGATATAAAAACACGTAGTTTATTGAATGAATTAAATAGAATTGCAGTTGCTGATGCTATCTATGTTTTAGGATTAATAGATTCGTATAAAAGCATTCCTCTTTTAGAATCTATAGCAAGAGATACTTTGATGTATGAAAAAACAGAAATAGAAATAGCAAGATTAGCCTTGGCACGTCTTGGTAATAGAGCGTATGAGGATTCTATTTTAAAGTACACAACTTGTAATGATACTTTGTCTGAGTACGATTGTTATAAACAATTTAATAATTTAGTCTATATTTGCACTCAACAATCCGCCTCTAAATTTATTGATTTTTTACGTTATACACAAGATGGAGATATAGGTGGTCGAACGATTTATAACTCTGGTGAAACGGTAAGGCTTGTCAGACGGTTTCTGTTATTTCGTAAAAAAGTTGTTTTAAACATGAGAAATGCTGTAGTTCATAAAATTTATTATGTTCCAAAGCGATTTCTTGCAACAGAATACTTATTAGCAAAGTTAGATTTCAAATTTTTTGACGGTCTGGACGAATCGTATTTTGATCCCTTTAATGTTGCATTTGAAATGGATTTTTTTGGTCGTAGTTCGAAATGTCAATATCGTTGTGTTCCTAGTAATGTTGAAAAACTGCTAACATGGTTAGAAGACAATAAAGAAAATTATAAGTTGAATCGACGAGTGTTGTTTTGATTAATAATAACTCGAAGTATTTTTTTTACTTTTTGTAGACAAGACAATACTTTTATGCTCTTTTATATTTGTTTATATTTTTGTAATTACAATAGCACCCCAACCCTCAAACTACCAAACTCGCACATAACAATATAAACCAATGTTTTCAGCCCCTTTATTGGATATCAATAAACACTTGACAAACAGCATATTGTACCAAACCATCAAGACCCCTTCAAAGAGCGGGTGTCCCTCGGTATTGCCACTATGCCAAGCATAGTTTCCGTGCCTTTTAGTGTGTTCCGTGGTTAAAGATATCTTCGTTACCTTCGTTTAATTCGGTGTTAAAGAAGGTAATAATTTGGAGAAAAGAAATCAAACCGCTACCTTTGTACCAAACTATTTATAGCGAAAC
>JAGCNK010000197.1 GCA_017645985.1 Bacteroidales bacterium
ACTTTTGCTCAAATTTTAGGAACAATCATCATTCACTTCACAATGAAAAAATCACTTCTTATCATTTCAGCATTATGCGCTGTGTCAAGCGTTTATGCTCAGAACGACACCATTATCGATAAAATTGTTATACATCCTGAAGTGGTGGTTACAGGCACCCGCAACGCCATCGACCAACGCTATCTGCCGCTCACAGTTACGCAGATTTCAAACAAGGATCTCGCCATCAACTACAACACATCTATGATTCCGGCAATCACCGAACAGACACCGGGACTATTCACCACATCGCGCGGGATAATCGGCTACGGCGTGTCGACCAACTCTGCCGGCGGCATCAAGGTGCGCGGCGTGGGCGACGGCTCAAGAATACTGGTGCTTATCGACGGTCAGCCGCAATATGCAGGACTGATGGGTCACCCAATCCCCGACGCATACCAGACATTCATGGCCGACAAGGTGGAGGTGCTACGCGGACCTTCGTCGCTGCTTTACGGCTCTAACGCCATGGGCGGTGTGGTCAACATCGTTACCCGCGAGGCGGAAGACGGCATCAAGACTGAATTTATGCTCTCGGGCGGAAGCTACGGCACAGCAGAGTTGCAGGGAATGGCACGCATTAAGCACGGCAAATTCTCGGCAGTGCTTGGCGCAAACTACCAGCGCACCGACGGCCACCGCTATAATTCTGGTTTCGAGCAGATTACCGACTTTATAAAAGTTGGATATCAGGTATCGAACCATTGGAAGGTATCTGCCGACCTCGACCTCACCTATTTCGAATTCAACAATCCCGGACCAGAAGACGCTCCATTGTTTGACACCCAAGCCGACATTCTCCGAGGACTTGCAAGCATCTCTGCCACCAACAATTACGGCAACACCTCTGGCTGCATCCGTTTCTTCTACGACTGGGGACATCACGAAATCAACGACGGACACCTGTGGAATCAGACCGAAAAAGACTATCTCTACATGCACGACGACTTTATCACAGGAGCCACT
The DNA here is from genome assembly GCA_017645985.1 of Bacteroidales bacterium. Lineage (GTDB taxonomy): Bacteria > Bacteroidota > Bacteroidia > Bacteroidales > UBA3824 > UBA3824. The sequence goes on from JAGCNK010000197.1 coordinate 1,006, forward strand.
ATCTATCAGAACTTTAGTCCGTTCAGTGGTTCGCGCATAACAGTAGGATTCGACTATCAGCACTTCGGCGGCGAAGCTTGGAACGATTTCTTCAGCGGCGACAAAAAATACCTTGTGGAAGACCACAATCAAGACGAAATTGCCGGCTATATCGACTACAACCAACAGATTACCAAATGGATGTCGGCAGATTTTGGCGTAAGGGTAGACAATCATTCGCAGGCTGGCACAGAGATTATTCCTCAGGCTGGTCTCTCGTTCTACACTATGAACAAAGACAACATCAAACTGCTCGTTTCCAAAGGATTCCGCAATCCCAACATCAGAGAGATGTATATGTTTCCCCCTCAGAATGCCGAACTCGAACCCGAGCGCATGATGAATTACGAAGTGTCGTATGCCAAAACACTCCGTCGCCTCACTTTGGGCGCCAACGTCTATTATATAAAAGGTGACAACCTCATCAACACCGTTCCCCGCACCGAAGGTCAGGGAATGATCAATATGAACACCGGCGAATTTGAAAACTACGGTTTTGAGCTGTCGGCTGCCTACACCATAGGCGCATGGAGATTCGACGCCAACTCTTCGTACCTCCACATGGACACTCCCGTAACAGGCGCCCCTGAAACCAAAACATTCTTTGCCGTCCAATACTCAAAGGGCAAAATCACTGCAAGGTTAAGCGAGCAGTGCGTTTCGGGACTCTATATCACCACCGGCAAAGACGCCGTAACCGAGGAATACAACCTGCTGAACGCCAACTTTTCTTACCGCATACTGCCCGCCATACGTCTGTTTGTAAAAGGCGAGAACCTTCTCGGCGAAAAATATCAGACCTACCAGGGATTCTACATGCCCAAGGCAACGTTTATGGGCGGAATTTGCATAGAATTGTAAAAAACTTTATATTTGCACCGAAAATATAAACAAACTCCGCGATGAAAAACATTCGTAACTTCTGCATAATAGCCCACATCGACCACGGCAAAAGCACACTTGCCGACCGTCTGTTGCAATACACCAAGACCATCAACGAAAAGGACCTCACCAACCAGGTGCTCGACGATATGGACCTTGAGCGCGAGCGCGGCATCACCATCAAGAGCCACGCCATACAGATGCGTCACAAATACAACGGCGAGGATTATGTGCTCAACCTTATCGACACTCCCGGCCATGTGGATTTCTCTTACGAAGTATCGCGGAGCATTGCAGCCTGCGAGGGCGCGTTGCTTGTTATCGACGCCACACAGGGTATTCAGGCGCAAACCATCTCAAACGTCTACATGGCGATTGAGAACAACCTTGAAATTATCCCCGTGCTCAACAAGATGGACATGCCTGCCGCCAAACCCGAGGAGGTGAAAGACCAGATCATCGAACTCATCGGCGGCAAGCGCGAGGATATTATCGAGGCTTCGGGCAAGACTGGCCTGGGCGTTGAGCGTATCTTAGACACTATCATTGAGAAAGTTCCCGCTCCCGAAGGCGACCCCGAAGCACCGTTGCAGGCGCTGATTTTCGACTCGGTGTTCAACCCATTCCGTGGTATCATCGCATATTTCCGCATCTACAACGGAACGCTCAAGACCAACGACCGTGTTAAATTTGTAAACACCAAGAAAGAGTACAACGCCGACGAGGTGGGCATCCTTGAGATGGACCTCAAGCCGCAGGGACAAATCTCTGCCGGCAATGTAGGCTACATAATATCAGGCATCAAAAACGCCACCGAGGTAAAGGTGGGCGACACCATCACACACGTAGAAAATCCTTGCGAAAAAGCCATCGAGGGTTTCGCAGAGGTGAAGCCGATGGTTTACGCCGGCGTATATCCAATTGAGACCGACGAATACGAGGAGCTGCGCACATCGCTCGAAAAACTCCAGCTCAACGACGCCTCGCTTACCTTCACCCCCGAATCGTCGATAGCGCTCGGATTCGGTTTCCGCTGCGGATTCTTGGGAATGTTGCATATGGATATCGTTCAGGAACGCCTTTCGCGCGAGTTCGACATGGACGTTATAACCACAGTGCCCAACGTATCATATAAGGTGTTCACCACCAAGGGCGAGGAAATCGAGGTGCACAACCCCGCCGGAATGCCCGAGACCAAAGCCATCAGCCATATCGAAGAGCCGTATATCAAAGCCGACATCATCATCAAGTCGGAATTCTACGGACCTATCACCAAGCTCTGCATAGAAAAGCGCGGCATCAAAACCAACGAGACATACCTTACAGCCGACCGCATTGAGCTCAACTTTGAGATGCCGCTGGCCGAAATCGTGTTCGACTTTTACGACAAGCTCAAAAGTATATCAAAAGGTTACGCCTCGTTCGACTATCATCCGATCGACTATCGCGAGTCGAAACTTATAAAATTAGATATCCTACTCAACGGCGAACCTGTGGACGCTATGAGCAGCCTCATCCACGAGAGCAACGCCTACGAGTTTGGCAAAAACATCTGCGAGAAACT
>JAGCNK010000198.1 GCA_017645985.1 Bacteroidales bacterium
ACAACACCAAGAGCAAAGATTATTCGCAGTTGTTCGACCATCCGCGCCCGGGTCACGCCGATTTTGTGGCACGTGTAAAATATGGCGGATTCAACGACTATACCGGTGGAGGACATTTCTCCGGTCGCATAACGCTTGGTCTTGTGGCGGCAGGTGTAATTGCCAAAAAAATCATCGCGCCAATGAACATAAACGCCCAAATATTAGAAGTGGGCGGCAGCAAAGATATCGAATCGGCTGTGACTAAGGCAATTGAAACTCACGATTCTATTGGCGGCATTGTAGAATGTACCGTTAATAATGTGCCTGTGGGACTGGGCGAACCCTTTTTCTCGTCGGTAGAAGCCGAAATCAGCAGAATGGCTTTCTCTATTCCCGCCATCAAGGGCATTGAGTTTGGCGCAGGATTTCAAGTGGCAAAAATGACCGGCAGCCAAAACAACGACAATATTGTCAACGCCGACGGACGCACCGAAACCAACAACGCAGGCGGCATCAACGGCGGCATCTCCAACGGCAACCCGATTGTTTTTCGTGTTGCAGTAAAACCCACTCCGAGCATTTCGTTACCGCAAGACACATATAACATTAAGGACGGAAAAGTGGAACCGCTTGTAATTCAAGGCCGTCACGACCTCTGCATTGTGCTCCGTGTGCCCCCCGTGTTGGAGGCTGCGGCTGCAATCGCTCTTGCCGACCTCAGTCTTGTGGCGCAAAGCGTGAAACGAGTTTTTAAGGACAATTAAACCAGCAGTTTTGAAAAGCAAAGCCTATTTCGTATCGGATCTTCACCTCGGCGCACCCGACAAGGCACTCTCCGACGAACGTGAGCGCAGGGCGGTGCGTTGGCTCGATTATATCAAAGACGACGCGGCGCAACTGTTCCTCCTTGGCGACATTTTCGATTTTTGGTACGAATGGCGCAGGGCTGTGCCCAAAGGCTTTGTAAGGTTTCTTGCCAAACTCGCCGAACTCAGAGATTCCGGCACTGAGATATATTTCTTCACCGGCAACCACGATATTTGGGCATACCATTATCTCAACGATGAAATAGGAGCGGAGATAATCCGCAAACCACAACTGTTTGAAATTCAGGGCAAAAAACTCTATCTTGGTCACGGCGACGGTCTCGGACATCACGACCGAAAATACAAGATAATGAAGGCGTTCTTTACCAACCGACTGTTGCAGTGGATGTTCTCTAATATGCTTCATCCCGATTTTGCGCTCTGGCTCGGCAGCAAGTGGTCGCTAAGTCGCGATTCTTACAACCGCACACCAGAATTTCTTGACGAGAAAGAGTGGCTTGTGGAGCATATACGCGAAATTATGCCCAACATTAATGCTGATTATTACGTATTCGGACATAGGCATTGCGCTGTAGAATATCAGTTAGAACCAAATATAAAATACATAAACACAGGTGTTTGGTTTAAGTCGTCGCCATACGCCGAACTAAGCGAGGGGGCACTATTTCTCAAAAATTTTGACCTATGAAAAAAGTAACAGCCATAATCTGCGGAAAAAACAAGCGAGCTGCGGCTATGCGCGAGGAAATAGAGCTTAATCTTTTGCCTCATTTCCAGCTTGTTACTTATATCACCAAGAAAAACACCGCCACTCAGATAGCCCGCGAGGAGGCTCTCAAGGGCACCGACGTGATTCTGTCGGTGGGCGGCGACGGCACTGCCAACGAGGTGGTAAACGGACTGGTGTTTGAAAATTCCGACATATCCAAGCTTCCCGCCTTGGCAGTTATTCCCTTCGGCACAGGCAACGACCTTTCGCGCACGATACACGCAGGGTTCAACTACAAGAAGCTTATCGAAAAAATCAACAACGACGACTATATCATCGCCGACGTGGCGTCGGCATCGTATACCAACCACGAGGGGCAGCGTGAGACCCGCTTTTTTGTCAACATTGCCGACATAGGCTTAGGACCGTCGGTAATTACCAAAGCCGAAAAACTGGCAAAGAAAATGTCAGGATCGCTGTCGTATATGCTTTCGGCAGTGGCAACGCTTTTTTCCCCTCCAAAAATGAACATCCGGCTCATAACCGACGACTTCAGCATCGAGTGCCCTATGTCGATTATTTGCGTGGCCAATGGTATATATTTTGGCAGCGGATTCGGCATTTCGCCCTATTCCAAAATCGACGACGGATTGTTGGATGTGGTCTTTATCAAGAAACTTACAACTGCGCAGTTTGTGTCGCAGATAAAGAAAATACGGCAGAGCAAGCTGGTGTTTGCCGACCAGGTTTCGTACCGCAAAACCGACAAGTGCCGTATAGAGTCGGTCGGAGAGCGGGAGATGGAAATCGAACTAGATGGCGAATTGGTGGGTACAACGCCCATTGATGTAAAAATTTTCTCTTCTTCGGTAAAATTTTTTGTAGATACAAAATAAAGTGTAATTTTGCACCCGAAAAATTTTATTTAAACAACAATTTATAAACACAAAACATCATGCCTGTTAAAATTAGATTAGCAAGACACGGTAAGAAGGGCTACGCATACTATTCGATAGTAGTTGCCGACTCAAGAGCGCCACGAGATGGCCGATTCATTGAAAAAGTAGGAACTTACAATCCTAACACCAATCCTGCACAGGTTGACATCAAGTTTGACCGCGCATTGTATTGGATTCAGACAGGCGCTCAACCTACCGACACTTGCAGAACGCTCCTTTCGAGCAAGGGAGTGCTCCTCAAAGACCACCTGTTGCGTGGCGTTAAAAAGAACGCTCTTACCGAGGCTCAGGCCGAGGCTAAATTCAACGAGTGGCTCAAAAACAAAGAAAACAAACTCAACGCCGTTAAAGAAAGCGCCGACAGCAAAAAGAAAGCTGACAACGCTAAACGTCTCGAAGCTGAGTCTAAGGTGAAAGAGGCTAAACTCGCTGAAATCAACAAGAAGAAAGCTGAAGCAGAGGCCGCTGCAAAAGCAGCCGAGGCAGAAGCAGCTCAAACTGAAGCAGCAGAAGCTCCCGCCGATGAACCCAAAGCCGAGTAAATATTTGGACAGAGGTAATCTCACAAAGATTGCCACTATCTATAATTTTTTAGGCAGCAACGGCGGCGTGGTACTTAATTTAGTGCCGCCATACTATGAAATTTTAACTGAGGAACCTGTACTCGTCGACATAGACGGGTACTTGGTTCCTTTCTTTATTGATGAGGACACTGTTTTTTACAACAAGAAAACTGTGTCGCTGCGGTTTACGACCATTAAATCGCAAAAAAGCGCCACTTCGCTTATTGGTCGCGATGTGTATGCCCTTACCGAGACTCTCGATATCGACGAAGACGAGGAAGAACAGTTTGAGTATGAGGGATATACTGCGTTCGACCATCACAACAACCATCTCGGCGTGATAAAGGGAATCGACGATATACCAGGCAATCCGCTTATGGTTATCGACAATTCGGGCAAGGAGCTGCTTGTGCCGGCTCTGGCTGTGGAGGTGATTGATGTGGACGATGACGCTAAAAAAATTACAATTTCCATCCCTGAAGGTCTCACCGACTTGTAACACCCTATCCTTATGCTTCTTAAAAACGATATTGTAACCCTGCGCCCGTTGGAAATCAGCGATTTAGACAACCTTTACAAATGGGAAAACGACCCTGAGATTTGGGAGGTGAGCTATACAATGCTGCCTTATTCCAGATATTCGTTGGAGCAATACATTACACAAGAGTCGCAAAAGGATATTTACGAGGCTCGTCAGTTTCGTCTGGTGATAGAAGACAACGCCTCACACAAGGCGGTAGGTTTGATAGATGTGTTTGATTTTGAGCCCTTTGATATGCGTGCCGCAGTAGGAGTGTCGGTCAACGAAAAACAGGCACGGGGCAAAAAAATCGCCACCAACGCTATGCAGCTGTTGATTGAGTATTGCTTTGGTTATCTGCACCTTCATCAGCTTTACGCACGCATTTTTACCGACAATGTCGCAAGTGTGGCACTGTTCAAATCGCTCGGATTTGAACTGTGCGGACTGTTTCGCCAGTGGCATCTTTCGCAGGAAGGATGGAAAGACGAGGCTGTTTATCAGCTGATTAGCGATAATGTCTGATCTATTTCTTCTCTAAAGCCTCCACACGTTTCAGCAGTGCGTCGATAGTGTCGCTGAGCTTTTTGTTTTCTTCTTTCAGCTGTTCTATCTCGGCTTGCTGCTCTTGCATAGCCTGTGTAAGCACGGGAATAACACCAATGTAATTGACAGTCTTGTAGCCGTCGTCCCCATCGTTTACGAGTTCGGGAAGAACCTTTTCGAGTTCCTGGGCGATAAAACCGTATTGAAGTGTGGTGGGTGCGTTTGCGTTACGACTAACCGACTTGTCCCAGTTGAATGTTACACCGTTGAGTTTCATCACCTTGTCGATAGATTTTTCGAGCGGTTTGATGTTGGTTTTTAGACGGCGGTCGGAGGGGTTTAATAAGCTTCCTTTAGCGTAAACATCACCGCTTTTTTTAACATAGAAGGCATTGCTAGGTTGATCAGCGTTATCACCGTTTCCTATAATAAAATAAGCATCTACAATGTCATTATAGGCACCAATTACTATTGAGTTTTCCTTTGTGGTTTTTACTCCATTGCCTATTGCTAGTGAGCGTTTGTAACTAGCAACGGTTCCTGAACCGATAGCGATTGTCCCTGATTCTGCGATTTTTCCTCCGGCTATTGCAATACCAGTGGCATCTTCTGTGTAGTTAGAACTACTACTACTACTACCTATTGTCAGATATTTCTCCATTGTTAAACCGTCATTAGTGAACTGATTACCTTCGTATTTAATCATTGCTGCTCCTCCTGTATTGGTTCCTTTTTCCCACGGGCAGTCGGTACTGAGCTTTTTGTTTTTCCATTGTCCAGCTGTGTTGTCCCAAGTGAGGATGTCGCCATCCGCTTTGGAGGTGATTTTTACGTCTTTTAAATCTCCTTCTAGTGCCAGTTGTTTGTTGGTCCATCCTGAAGAAGAGTAGTAGAGTACTTGACCAGCGGATGCTCCAGTCGTTGTAACATCGTTGAGCTGACCAAGTTGGGTTACTAAAGTAGGGAAAGCCTTTTTTGTCCATTTTCCGCTATTATTGTATGCAAGATAGTCGCCGTCGGCTGCTCCTGTTACGTTTACGTCGGTGAGGTCGCCTAATGCGGAAGCTCCTTGTGCTGACGAAACAGATTTGCTTGTCCATTGCGATCCGTCCCAAGAGAGAACTTGACCTGTTTGTACTGCGCTAACATCCACGTCGGCAAGTTGCGATAGCTTGTTGGGTATCTTGTCGTTGGCGTCGGCAGTTACCACGCCTGCCGATGCGGCTGTGGTGGCAGAGCCTGCGTTGGCTGCAAAGTCGGTTTTCTGAGCCACCAATGCGTATGGCACGGCCGAAAATTTTGACACACCCAAGTCGCTGAGGCTGTTGAGATGCTCTGATTCGCCAAAGTCGGCACGAACTTTAAGGTAGTAGTATCCTTGCGACACATCCAACCAGTCGATGTCGCTGTATTGTGCGCAGCTTCCTGCCAGGGTGTTGGTGGCGTCAGAAGCGCCTATCTCTATCGAAAACAGACCGAAGTCGTTGGTGGTGGGGTAGTGGAGCTCCTGCCAAAGCACGGGACAGGTGCTGTTTTTGTCGCAGTCGGTGCCTTGAAGTACCGACACTTCCACCGTGATTTTTTTTGCAGCTACAGGCGAACCGTCCTCGGCGTTTACTACCGCCTGATAGTTAAACGAGTTGGGCAGCTGCTGTGCGTTGGCGCCGGTAGCTAAGACCGATAATACTGCTGTGGCCAGAATGCCTTTGGTTATGATATTTGTGCTCATAGTAGTCAGGTTTTATATTTTGATTGCTTTTAGGGCTAAAACTTTGTCGCCCGATTTTATTCTGATAATGTAACGTCCTTGTTTCAAATTGGTTGCCGGAATTGTTATTTCCATAAAGTTGTCGGCATATTCGGTGATGGTGTATTTTGCCGACATGGTTCTTCCTGTGGCATCGGTGATGGTGACAGTAGGGTCGGGAGCGGTGGCTTTTTTGCCGAATCGTATCGACACATAGTCGGCAAACGGGTTGGGATAGAGCTTGGTTTCAAACGATTCTGATTCTGCAGGCTTTGCCACGGTTTGGTCTTGCTTGTTTGCGTTGTGGCTTTTGATAGTGGCAAAACCAGTGAGACCGCCTCCCGCCACCACATACGAGCAAGTATGCCGGGCTGTCTTCACCGTATTGGCAGCTGCCACGGTACGGTTGGCGCTCAGGCTCTGCGCTCCGGCGTTTGACATCGCCAGCACGCATAGTGCAATTGTCAATATTTTGATAATCTTGCTCATTGTTTAATTCTTTGATAAGCAGTACTCTACTTTGTTTAATCCTATTCTCTGTTCGGAGTTGAACTTTGCATCCGACATTTTTCTGCCTTTGCCTTCGGTAGCTATTCTGCTTTCGGCAATGCCCTTGCTTACAAGATATTTCTTGATGGCGTCGGCTCGCTGCGAGGAGAGAATCCTGCAGTATTCGGCTGAACCCAGTTCGTCGGTGTATGCCACTATTTTCACTCTTGCTCCGTCGTGCTTCTTCAATACCGACACGCAGTGGTCAAGTTCGGTGTTTGACGAGGGAAACAGTTTTGCGTTGCCGTATCCGAACACCACGTTGTTAAACGGTATAGGCTGTTTCCATTCGTCGGAAGCCGGCTCGGGCGAGTTGTTGTTGGCGGGCTGCGGCTGGCTTGGCGCGGGAGTGTTGTTGTTTGTAGGTGTGGTGTAACCGGTTTCGCCGCCGCTGTGTCCGCTGTGGTATCCGTTTATGATGTCTTCGAGACGTTTGATTTCGTTTTCGCGGTTACGGATTTCGTTTTGAAGTTTGCGCTCGAGGTCAGAGTTGTTGTTGTTTTGAATAACGGGAGTGCTTGCGCTGCAGTCGTCGTCGGCAAACGCGGTGGGCTCTTTGCGTTTCTGGTTCTTCGAGATGCAGAATCCCACATATATTTCGTGTGTACCGGAGCAGTTGGATGCTATTGTGGAGTTTCCTGTCTCAAACATATATCCTACAGCCACGCGGCTGCCGGTGGCTAGGCCTGCGCCTACGCCTACCCAGTATTGCGACGAGTAAGAAACTGTAACCCAGGCTCTTTGGTTGTATTTGGCTGCAACCGACGCCTTGTAGTCCAGTCCGCCTTTGAGAGCGTAAGATACGTCGGCTATGGGTTCTATTATGAATTTTCCAGTGGAAAGCTGGTACGAAAGTTCGCCGTTGAACACCCTGTCGGAGTTGTAAATGCCGTTGGCAAACTTCATATCGCCGCATATCGTGCGTGGTATGTTGGCGCTGAAATACAAGCCAGCCATATTGAACATTAGCGACACGCCTGCGTCAAACGCCATTGCTGACAGTCCCGCCTCGTTTTGAAACGCCTGGTCGGTTTGTGCGCCGAAAGTGGTTGCCTTGGCAAGGTTGTACGATGAGCGCAGCAGCGTGGGCGAAACTGCGAGACTAAGACTTGCCTCGCTGCCTAGTTTGATGTGGTATGCGTATGTGATGGCAGCCGTCAGGTTGGTGAAGTTGCCTGATTTTTCGCTTGTTATGTCAATGCCATATCCGGCGTTCTGGTTCATGATGTCGCCGTTGACGTCTAATTTCAGGTTTCTGGGAGCTCCTTCAATTCCGAGCATATTTCGGCGGTACGATACGAACGCTTCGTCGTTGCCGTTGAATCCTGCGAAAGCGGGCGCCACGGAGAATCTGTCGGCGTAGTTCTGACCGCGGAAGTAGGTCTCCTGCGCGGATGCCGACAGCGCCGCCGCCATACATACTGTTGCTATGATTAGTTTCTTTGTCATCTTGCTGATAATTATCTGATTATATCCACAAAGCCAGTAACGCCCTTGCGTCCTTGACTTTTAATAACATAGTAATACGTGCCGGCAAACAGTTCGTTGCCGTCGTTGTCGTTGCCTTGAAATCCGTCGGTGTTGGAGTAGTCAGAGTTTGCGTAAACGATTTTGCCTCGCTTGTCGAAAATCTTCACGATGCACGGGTGTTCAAATTCCGACACGTCGTTGATAAACAGCACATCGTTTACGCCGTCTTTGATTCCGGGAGTTATTACATTGTTGGCTACCTTAATTAAGGTGTTGTCGTTTGATTCCACGTCTTGTGCGGTAACCTTGATCTCTGCCGAAGCCGAGCAACCGTTGGCGTTGGTGATGGTTACCGAGTATGTGCCGCTCTCGTAGTAGAACAGCGGGTTGTTGGTGTTGTCTAGTTTGTGTTTGCCAAGATGCCACTCGAACGACACGTCCTGGTCGGTGGTTACCGTTATTTGCGACATTGATTTGTCGTCGGCTATATCTATAGAAGGTGTGTCTACGATTTTTACGGTCTTGGTTACGGTTTCAGATTTTGAGCCGTCGTTTTTGAGCAGCCACATGCTTATGGTGTATTCGCCAGCGGCGGTGTAAATGTGCTGCAGGTCGTCGCCGTAGCTGTCGGTGTTGTCGCCGAAGTCGAAGTGAGCAAACTGGTAGCTGTCGGAAGAAGTGTTGGCAATCACCACCGGAGCGCCGGTGCATGCGTTTAGCGGTTCGGCTGTAAAGCTTGTCTGAGCTGAGCTGTTGTTGCCTACCGCTGCTGCCAAGAGTATTGCGGATAATATCGTCGTTCTTTTTTTCATATAGAAATGTTATATATAGTTGTCCTTAGAAATTGGTCTCATAAAAGTAAGAGCAATAAAAATGCCAATTTTTTTTTACATATAAACTCTTCTGAAAAAACGGCAATAATGCTGCGCAAATTATCTAAAACAAAAAATTAGAAGTAAATGTTTCTGCGGTTTCGTTTAAAGTATATTCCTCCCGATTTCTCAAATCCTTCGGTATGTGTGCCGTAAATGCTCTCCTGTCGTCCGATGATCAGCATTCCGTTGTCTTTGAGGCAGTTGTAAAAAAAGTCAATAATCTTGTTCTGTAGGTCGTGGTTGAAGTAAATCAGCACGTTGCGGCAGATTATGATGTCGAATTTTCGGTCTAAGAATGAAGTGCAGCCCACGAGGTCGTGCTTGATAAACACCGGCTTGTCTACTAGCCAAGGAGCCATCTGTATGTAGTCGCGCTGCTGGTTTGACGATATGTATTTAGATATAGGTATGTACTCTTCAGGGGAGCGGCCGTGGTTGATCACCGTGTTGAAATTTGGAAGGTATTCGTTGATGTCAACATATCGGTAGCGTCCGTGCTGCGCCACATCGAGCACCTCTTCGTTGATGTCGGTGCCAAACGACGACACATGGTCAAACAATCCGAGCTCGTTGAGCAGAATCAGCATAGAGTACACCTCCTGACCCGAGCTGCATCCGGCGTGCCAGATGTCGATCATATTTGAGTTGGCAAACCGCCGCTGGATGTTGTCGCGCAGGGGCAGCCAGATCTCGGGGTCTCTGAACAGCTCAGTGGTGTTGACGGTTATCTGG
>JAGCNK010000199.1 GCA_017645985.1 Bacteroidales bacterium
AGGCGACAACTGGGCAAAATACGAAATCGGCAAACGAACCGAGCAGAAACCGTTGGTATTCAAATCGTTTCTTCAAGGAAAACTCGCAGCCGAGCAATTGCGTCTTGCCCTCGAAACCCCATACGTAGACACCGCAGTAAAAGTGTACGACGCAGCAGGATTGCTCACTGAAAGCGAGATTTCTAAACTCCAAAGCCGTATCCATCAGTTTATCGACAAATACAATGTGGATATGGTGGTGGTAACAATCAACCACAACAACAAGCAGGCAAGCAACGGCAATATAGCCACCGAAAACTTTGCAATGGACTTTTATGAATACAACGACTTTGGCAAAGGTCTTCAGACAAAAGAAGGTTACGATGGAGCAATATTGGTAATTGATATGGAAAACCGCAAATTCTCGATGCTCGACGTTGGTCAACCCCACGACAAATACCATGTGGCAGAATATAACTATCAGTCATACATTGAGAAAATGGCGCCCGACCTCACTGCTAAAAATTACTACAACGCAATCAGCACATTTATTGACTCATACGAATACGACTACGAATACGAAATCACCTTTCCATGGTGGAAATGTTCGATTTTCTCACTGATTTTAGGTTTAATACTACTTATGGTAGAACGAGGCAAATACAAGAACATCCGCAAGGCGACATCTGCGGCCAACTATATAAAAGAAGGCTCGTTCCGCCTGACAGTAAACAAAGACACATTTGTAAGCACCCACACCACCAAAACATACGATCCTCCTCAAAAATCATCCGGCGGCGGAAGCCACGGCAGTTCGAGCGGACGTTCGTTCGGTGGCGGAAGCGGCAGTTTCTAAAATTAACAAAGCCCGGTGTCAACGACATCGGGCTTTGCTTTTTTAAAAGAATAATTAATTTTATTCGGGTTTGATTGCACCGCAGGGGCAAACGTCTGCACAAGCGCCGCATTCAACACATTTTTCGGGGTCGATAGAGTAAACATCGCCTTCCATGATAGCCTCTTGCGGACATTCGTCTTTGCAAGTACCGCAAGCCTGGCATTCGTCTTTTACAATAATATAAGCCATAATTGTCTAAATTTGATTGTTTGTTTTGTTTGTTTTTATCACTGCAAATATACGGATAAAAATGAAAATCGGATGAAAAAATGGGAAAAAATTTAGCAAATAATTATTTGGCAAATGCAATACCTTTTATTTATCGTTGTAATGACCGTATGCCGACAACACATCTACATAAACATCTGATTCAAATATACGGTAAACAAGACGGTGCTTTTTGGTAAGTTCTCTACTCCAACGCCCTTCGGGTTTGCCTTTTAATGGTTCGGGATGTCCTAATCCAGTTTTAGGATGTTCTTTAAGTTCGGTTATAAATCTGTTGGCTTTGGCAAAAACATTAGGTTCGCTCTTTGCAAGCCGTTGCAAATCGGAGGCGGCTTCGGGTGTGATTATTATTCTATATGCCATAGCCGTTGCGATTTAAAAATGCTGTTAAATCTTCGTTTGGAAGCATTTCCATTCCTTCTCCTCGGGCAATCTGTCGTTCTGCACGGTCTAATTTTGCAAAAAACTCATCCTTTGTCATCAGCGTTTCATCTTGTTTTTTAGCAACTCATTTTTTGGCGTAAGCGAGCAACTTTTTCATAAGCCCCTCATCAGATGCCAACTGCCCCATGGTGTAAAAAAGCTCGGAGTTTAGTTCTAATGTTGTCATAATGCTATTGTTTTTTGGTTTACAAATGCAAAGATAGGGAATTAAAATGTATTTGGCAAATATTTTTTGGGGGAGATTGATGTTTGGCGGGCGAGCCGTCCGCACTCCATGTTAACAAATTATTAAAATCATTATATCCACGTGGCAAATCTATGGCAAATACGTATATTTGTATACGGTGCGGACTAAAAACCTGCACCGCGACGATATTACATACGACTTTAACCGTACTCAGAACTAAGCCTGGAAACTTGTTTTCTCGAAGTAGGAATAAAGATCACTCACGGAATGCCTGTAATGGGGTTATTCCGTCCATCCTTGTTAGGTGCATACCTTTGGTGTGCCTATCTGACTATTAAGGATGGACGGTTTCTTTCCAGGCTTACCGTGAGTACGAATAGTTAGGTGCACACCTTTTTTTGTGTGGCATAGGTTTCTTGTATGCAGATGTTTTTCAGGAGCGAGGGGATGGGTACATAGTACTAACTTTTAAATTATTAAGTATTATGAAACTAATTATATTACATGGACCTGAAAATTCAGGAAAGACATCAACCTTAGAGGTAGTATATGAGAGATTGAAACGGATTAGTGTTTCTGAACCATATTTTGAATATGTCGACGTATTGCGAGATTTTAATGCCGTGTTAGAAATTGACAAAAAGAAGATTCGTCAATTAAAATGTGATTTATGTTCGCCAATTAGAGTTGGAATAGTGACACAAGGAGATTATGTGAAGGGTGCAAATTCTGTTTATAATCATCTCGAAAAAATGTTAAAGGAAAAGTGTGATATTGTTTTCTGTGCTTGTTCCGAAAAAAATACACGAAAAGTACAACCAAAAAACAAGATAGTAAAATTTGTGGATACCAATAAATCAATTGTTGAAGATCCGATATACAAGGCTCAACGAATAATTTGTTATTCTGTTCAAGATTTATTAAATATCTTTATAAACATTTGTTAATTAAGGAATTATTATGAAACGATATATATTATTTATAATAGTGCTATTCTCAATTGTGAGCATAACATTTGGACAAGAGTCTGAGCCGGATTATCTGTGCTTTGAAGTTACAGAAGGAACAAAAATTAAACTTACAAGTACAAACAACACTTATACAAATTGTAATTATAAATCAGTTAATGTTGAATACTCTTATGATAAGGAGAATTGGTATAAGTTAGGGCAATCTGAAATTACGGTATCAAAAGATTGTTTTGTATATCTTCGTGGTAATAACACCGCTTTTTTTGATCCGAACTTATCAAATATTTATCAACCTTCGTATAGAGCCGGTTTTTATTTTTCTAAACCATTTAAATGTTCAGGAAACATAATGACGTTAATTGACAAAACTGGGGAAATAACTACATTAGAAAAATATGCTTTTGCAGGTTTGTTTAGCGAATGTCCTATTCTTACTGCACCCAAATTACCTGCTGTTAATTTGGCAGATAATTGTTATGGTAGTATGTTTAAGGGATGTTCAAAATTGATCACAGCACCTGCCTTACCCGCTACAGTGTTGGCAAAATCATGTTATGCTGGTATGTTTAACGATTGTACTAGTTTGGTAAATGCACCGGAAATCTCAGCAACTGTATTAGCGAAGGAATGTTATAATGGAATGTTTAGAAATTGTACCAGTTTAAAAAAAGCACCACTAATTAAGGCTTTTTCAACTTACTCTGTCCTATCATACAATTGTATGTTTTACGGTTGCACGAATTTGGAATATATATCAGTAAAATTTACTAAATGGTTTACTAGTTCAAATTATCCTATAACAGATGATTGGGTCACAAATGTATCTTCAACAGGAGTTTTTATATGTCCTAAAAACTTGGAGGGAAAGTATGGTGTAGATTATATACCAGAAGGTTGGACAATTAAATACATTGAAGACCTTTTCACCATAAATATTCCAGACTCATCAAAACCATACGTAACAATATCAAAAATAACAGAACTTGATGCAGGAGATGAAGTATCTTTCTCTATTGCGGACAGAACAGCCGAAGGCTATACTGCAACAGTAACAGTTCAAGGTTCAGAAATTATTAAAACCACACAATCGGGTAATGATTATACATTTACTATGCCCGCTGAGGATGTTACTATTAGTGTAACATATTCATCTACACCTATTAATTATACTATAACCACCGACGATTATTCTACGGTAGATAAAACAGAGGCAAGCGAAGGAGAAACTGTAAATGTAACCTTTGTAAATAGAGATGGTTATAATCTTACCTCTGCTACTTATAATGGCAATCCTTTGACTATCACCAACAACAATGCATCCTTTACAATGCCTGCGGCAAATGTAACAATTGCCTCAACCTACACCAAAATAGATTATACCATCACCGCTGACCAATATTCTACACCAAGCAAACCCAAAGCGAATGTGGGTGATGAGATTACAGTAACTTTTGCAAAAAGAGATGGTTATAACCTAACATCTGCAACTTATAATGGCAATGCATTAACTATCACCAACAACACTTCATACTTTACAATGCCTGCCGAAAATGTAGTTATTGCCACCACTTACACAAAAGTTGATTATACCATCACCGCTGACCAATATTCCACACCAAACAAAACCACTGCAAATGTTGGTGATGAAATTACAGTATCCTTTGCAAATATAGATGGTTATACCCTTACCTCTGCCACTTACAATGGTACAGCATTAACCATCACCAATAATGCAGCATCATTCACAATGCCTGCGGCAAATGTTACCATTGCCACCACTTACACAAAAATAGATTACACCATCACTGCTGACCAATATTCCACACCAAACAAAACCACTGCAAATTTTGGTGATGAGATAACTGTAACTTTTGCAAACAGAGATGGTTATACCCTTACATCCGCCACCTACAATGATAATCCTTTGACAATCACCAACGGCACGGCATCTTTTACAATGCCTGCGGCTGCTGTTTCTATTGCCACAACATATACACCTATAAATTACACTATTAATAAAGGTGATTATATTGACGTTGACAAAACCACTGCTACTATAAATGATAAGGTTACAATCACCGTCACCGACCGCACTGCACAGGGGTATCAGTTGACAAAAGTTTTGGCAAACACTACCGAAGTGGCTATCACCAATTATATAGGCGAGATTGATATGAAGGATTATTTGACTGATGTAAATATTACGGCGGAATATTCTAAAATAGAGTATTATCTTTATTATGAGGCATATGCTAGACCACAACCTCAACGTCTTACGGCATATGTTGGTGATGTCATTTATTTAATCATTGCAAACCGTCCTGGGTATGAACTATATTCTGTAACTTATAATGATATAGAGTTAACCTTTGCCGATTTCAAAGCATCATTTGTAATGCCCGCCGCAAATGTTACCATTAAAACAAAATATAGACCTATTATTTACAATATTATTTGCGCTGATGATAATGTGTCGGTTGATAAATCAACCGCAGTAGTTCTCAATACCGTTTCCATTAATGTCGTTGACCGTACAGCACAAGGCTATCAGTTAACTAAGGTTTTGGCTAATACTACCGAAGTGCCTATCACAGATTTCAAAGGTGAAATTGAAATGAAGTATTATGTTTGTGATGTGACTATTTCGGCGGAATATAAGAAAATCGGCTACGCCATCACATCTGATAATTATGCCACTCCAAACAAAACCACTGCAAATGTTGGCGATGAAATTACCGTTGATTTTGCCACCCGCCCCGGCTATAATCTTACATCAGCCACTTACAATAGTAATGTCTTGACAATCACCAACGGCGCAGCATCATTTACAATGCCTGCTGCGGCGGTAACTATTGCCACAACTTATACACCAATAGTTTATAACATTACCACCGATCAATATATCACCGCTGATAAATCAACGGCTACTCTCAACGATAAAGTAACCTTTACCGTTGCAGACCGCTCTGCCGAGGGGTTGTTGATTGAAAAGGTTTTGGTAAACAATGCAGTGTTTAGCGGCAGGTCGTTTGATATGAAGGATTATTTGCAAGATGTTGAAATAAAGGCGGTTTACTCTAATAATAGTTATACTATTACCACCGATGAGTATTCCAACACAGACAAGTCATCGGCAAATACAGGCGATGTTATTAATGTAACTTTTACAAAACGAGATGGTTATACCTTAACCTCTGCCACTTACAATGGCACTGCCTTGACAATCAACAACGGCGCGGCGTCGTTTACAATGCCTGCGGCAAATGTAACCATTGCAACAACTTATACACCAATAGTTTATAACATTACCACCGACCAATATGTCACCGCTGATAAAGCAACGGCTACTATCAACGACCAAGTATCTTTTACAGTTGCTGACCGCACAAATGATGGTTACAAATTAGATAAGGTGTTAGTAAACAATACTGAGTTTTCGGGTACATCATTTAATATGGCTGATTATTTAAAGGATGTAACTATTACGGCGGTATATTCTAAAAATAGTAATCCCGTGGTGGAATACACTATTACAAACGATGAGTTTTCTACTACCGACAAAGCATCGGCAAATGAAGGTGATGTTATTACTGTAACATTTACAAATAGAGATGGTTATAACTTAACATCGGCAACTTATAATGGCTCACCATTAAATATTACAGACAATGCAGCACAATTTACTATGCCTGCGGCAAATGTAACAATAGCAACCACTTACAAACCTATCAAAAACGACAAACTCCTTATAGTTGATGATATTATAGTGGAGGCTGACGGATATTGCGCCGGAGATGTGCTGAGGTTGTCGTTTAAGACTACTTGCAAAAAGGGCAAATATCAGATTATGTTTTCGGAACGCGCCAAGACCGAGGGGTTCGTTGATTTGGATTTTGCCGATATTGAAGATTCGGAACGTCAGACGGCAAAGTTTGATATTCCATCATCGACCAATTATGGTAATTATCAAGGCTTTATACGTGTGGTAGATGTCGATGGCAACGAAGGTGCGGCGTTTCCTTTTGGATTTAACATCGATTATCCCAACGATATTATTGAAACCAAGTATGCCGATTTGATTTGCGTTAACAATTTCAGTCACAACTATGTAGCGTATCAATGGATGAAAAACGGCAAAGAAATTGCCGGTGCAAACAAGCAATTTTATATTGATTATCCTGCGCTCAATGGTGTTTACAATGTGATTGTTACCGACAAAAACGGCAATAAGTTTAAGGTGTGCGACTTCCGTGCGGCAGAACTCAAAACCAAGAGCGCACCCAAAACATCGGTAAATGTTTATCCTAACCCTACGCTTAGTATGCAACCTATTACAATAGAGTTGGTTGGGGTAGATATTTCCGAAAAATGCGAAATAATGCTTTACACACATTCGGGATCATTGGTACAAAAGATTTCAGATGCCAAAACATTGAATGTGGTATATTTAAAATCAGGCATTTACACCGGCGTGGTGGTTATTAACGGTAAAAAACTAACTTTTAAACTGATAGTAAACGATTAATTATGAAAAAGATGATTTTAACGGCAATGTTGCTCGCTTTGGCGGGCGGCATTTTTGCTCAAGATAACAGTGGAAACTATATTACATTTGATTTTGGAACGGGCTTGCAAAGTTTGTTGTACAAAATTGACGGCTTTGAAAACAAGTTGGGTGCAGGCGTTAAAGTAGGTCTCGGCTATAAACGGCTGTTCAACGACCATATAGGCTTGTTGGCAGGTGTTCAGTTTGCCAATTACAATAGGTCTGCCACCGCCGCATTTGTGCAAAGCATTGATAATGCGATAGATGAAGACGGCAATAATTACACTCACCGCACTTCGTTCAACAATCTTAAAGAGCGTCAAAAATCTGGGCAGATTATGATACCCGTTGAGTTTGTGTATGTAACAGCATTGGGCGAAAAGTTTAAGTTTCAGGCAGATGGAGGTTTATATGCTGGGTTTTCAGTAGGCAGTTCGTTTCGCACGGTAGACGGCAATTTGGACACCCGCCGCTATTACTACGAGCAAGACCTTGTAGTCGATGGCGATTATCCTCAACATAGTCTTTACACTGCCAACGAATTTAGCGGAAGTTACGATTTAAAAGCATCGTTTGGCGGCTTGATGTCGCTGCGGTTGTTATATCCCGTTGACGACAAGTTTACACTCACCGCCGGATTTTATGGAATGATATCGTTTACATCAGTGATTACCAAATCAGAAAACATCCTCTACGACCCTGATTGTATGTCGATAGATGCATATTCAGATACGCATTACAATGGTGTGCTAAACTCTGCGTTGGCTGATAAGGTAAAACCGTTTGGCGTAGGCATGATGGTGGGGTTTGAGTATGGGTTTTAACCAACCACCCTCACGCCACCATCTTCAATCACTATCAAATGTTGTTTATACAATCCACCGATAGCCTTTTTGAAAACCTTCTTGCTGATGCCGAATACACGCATGATGTCATCGGGCGAGGTTTTGTCGGAATAAGGAAGAAAACCGTTGTTTTCTTGCAGCTTCTTGTAAATGATCTCCTCGGTAGAATCCACCAGTTTTGCGCTTGATTTTTCGAGCATCACGTCGATACGGTTGTCTTCGCGAATTTTGTTAACATAGCCGTAGGTGTATTCGCCGGAATGTACGGGGCGGAACATCTCAGAATTGTAAATCATTCCCCAGTGAGAATTGTCCACAATCACCTTGTAGCCAAGTTCGGTGCGCTGGTGAATAAATATCTCCACACGTTCGCCGTGGTAGTATTCGGGGTCGCGGGGGTCGAGAAACTTGTTGAGCCTCTGCGAACATACGATACGGTTTGTGGTCTGGTCTAAATAAATGTATACAAAGTATTTGCGGCCAACGCTCGGCTTGTCTTTCTGCTCGCTGAACGGCAGCAGGAGGTCTTTTTCCAAACCCCAGTCAAGAAACGCGCCCACCTTCGAGGTCTGCACGCACTCCAGCCAGGCAAACTGTCCCACATGGGCAACCGGCATATCGGTAATGGCCACAAGGCGGTCTTCGCTGTCGGTGTACACAAACGCGTCCACCTCGCTGCCCACCTTCATATCGGGAGTAACGTAGCGTTTGGGCATAAGTATTTCGCCGAGGTCTTCGCCATTGAGCATCAGTCCGTTGGGACACTCACGAAGAACCGTCATTTTGTTGTTGTATCCTATTTCAATCATAAAACAAATGAGTTTACTTAGTTGTTGGCATCGTCGGGATGCTTAAAAGGGGTGAGCTTGTCGTTGTCCATTTTCAGATAAGGGAAAATAGACGTTACAAGGCTCGTGCTGAGATATGTGAGACGGCTGCTCTTGGCGCTTTTGGGCAGGAAAGCCACATGCTCGTCGAGCTTGAACATCGCAATCAGAAACACCGCCGCAATAAAGAAGTACTTAATGGCGCCGAACACTCCGCCGAGAGCCCTGTTGGTGAATCCCTTTTGGATGCTTGCCAAATGGTTGCAGACCTTCCTGTTGAGCTGCAGGGTGAGATAGATGACACCGCAAAACAGCAGCACAAGCACAAACATAGCCAAAAGGTCGTTGATAAGGCTTATGGAGTCGAGCATATTGTAAATCTGTTTCGACACGTTTACGCAGATGGTGAGTCCGATAAGAACCGAAAACAAAGAGATAGTCTGCGCTATCACACCTTGAGTAAAACCTCTATAGGCCCCAACCACAATCAGGGCTATCATTATTACGTCAAACAGGCTGACCCAGACGGTAAATTCAATCGTATCGTTCATCGCACAAAAAATTTGTCAGCGTAAAATTACAAAAAATATTTACAGTGTAATAATCTAATGTATAATTTTTTCAGAAATATTCCACAAATTGTTTACACCGTCGGGAATCGGCACAAACTCATACCCCTGTGCGGTGTAGTATTCGAGAGTCTGACGCAGAGCGTATTTTTGCCGTGGCTCAGCCTTTATATTGTCGTGAAACACTATAATAGAGCCGTCGGAGGCGTTGCGCTTGACGTTCTGCCAGCAGTCCTCGGGCGAAATCCTTCGGTTGTAATCCTCCGAAAGCACATCCCACAGCACAATGGTCTTTTCTTCGGCTATCATCCGCGACTGTCGCTTGTTGCGCAGCATACCGTGCGGCGGACGAAAGAGCGTGGTGTTGATATAGCTGTCGGCAAGGTGCATGTTTTCGATATAAGGATCAATCTTGCACCGCGAAGCCTTGAGATGGTTGAAAGTATGGTTTCCCACACTGTGTCCCTCGGCTATAATGCGCTGATATATTTCTGGATAGCGTTGCACATTCTCGCCCACGCAAAAAAACGTGGCCTTGGCACCAAACTCGCCGAGAGTGTCAAGGGTAAAAGGGGTGAGCTCGGGAATCGGGCCGTCGTCGATGGTGATATACATCAACTTACGACCCTCCACAAGCGGCATCTTCCAAAGGAAGTACTTGAAAAAAAATCTCACCCACTGCGGCGGATGCACAATCAAATTCATAACCTACATCGACTGAGGATCACACAAATAGAGATATATCGCTATAATCTGCTGTCGGGATGTAGAAAGAGTCTGATACCACTGCGAGAATGCGTTAGAGTTCATATCCATAGTCTCAAACTGGGCAATCTCGGGCATTGTGCGCATCATTTCGGCCAACCTTTCGGAATACTGACGTGCGTCGGGGTCGCGGTTCGAAAGCATTATTCTCACAATCTCGTGGGCGTATGCGCACGAGCGGTAGCGGTCTTCCTCAACAGTGGCGCGCTGCTCTTCGTCGAGCGACCGGAAGAATTTGATTTCCTGCTCGGTCTGTTTTACAAGCACGTCCATATTCTTGCGTGCGGTTTCGTTATCGCCAATTTTGTAGTAACTGTCGGTAAGGAAAATGTCGTAAAACGACGGCGGAACGCAGTTGAATGGCATCACCTCGTAGCAGCGGTTGAGAACCTCACGAGCCTTGTCAGTCTTCTTTTCCAAGATAAGCTTGTCGACAAGACGCGAGAATGTGCTCTTGACGTTCATCAGCATACGAAGGTTGTTTTCGTCGAGATAAACACGCGGATCGTTGATGCCGCCCCACTGGAATTTCTCCATCAGAGCCTTGTAGAGTATGTCGGTATTGATTGTACCCTTGTCGGGATTCTGCGAAGAATTAACCTTTACAGGCACAAACCTGTAGGTGAAACCGTCGAGACGGAAATATCCGTCGAGATTCTGATAAGCATCGCTGCCCACCGTAATGGCAAAATATACAGGACGTTCCCAATTGTTCTGAGCCAGAATGTCGAGAACCATCAGCTGTCCCTTGCGGATATACTGGCTGGGATGAGTCCATTTTACAGCGTCAACTATGAGAGCCGAATCCTCCACGGGAACTGTTCCGTTGGCGATAACCTTCTGCTTGTCAACAGGCAGCATAAAGTTGAGAGTGGGCACAAAATCAGTCTTTTCGCCCGACTGTGATGTGAGTTTCGACATATCGCTGTCGTCGGCCACAAAGTCGATAACGTTTTTGAGCGGCAGGTGCGAGTTGCACACGTCGCGGAGCAGAGCGTCGGCGGTGGTCTTGATAGTGCTTATACCTTCACGCGAAACGCCATACTGTTGTGGGTTGGAATTCAATGTGTTAATCAACGCAACAATTTTGGCAAACTGGGTCACCTTGCGGTTGGCAATAGCCTCATAATCAGACTGATGTTTCTGTCTGAAATCAGAATTGGCAAGGAGAGCCACCAAATCGCTGTAGAGTTTTTCAAAACGAGGCAGGAAGTCAGGATTTGCGTCAAACTTCTCGTTGACGAACAGAGCGTCCTGCTTGCTGTAATACACAATGTCGCGAGTGCCAGCCACATACTGGTCGTGAGTGAGGCTGATAGGCAGCGGAGCCGACTCGTATGCGCGGCGTTTCATCTGGTCGGCATACCAGTCAGTATTGATGTAGGCAAGGTTTACCACACGCACGTCGGTACGGTAGCCCTCCACCTCCTGCACATACCACAATGGGAATGTGTCGTTGTCGCCGTTGGTAAAGAGAATTGCGTTGGGAGCGCACGAGTCAAGATAGTTTTTGGCAAAGTCGCGTGCGGTGTAGCGGTACGAGCGGTCGTGGTCGTCCC
>JAGCNK010000200.1 GCA_017645985.1 Bacteroidales bacterium
CCAAAGAATGGTTGTTCCCGGGTTGAATTTTCGCGAGTGAAAGAGCATTTTGTCGGGACTCTGCTTGCAAAACGAGTGGCAGTTGATACACGCCTTGTCTATTGCTGAATTTTCGATAATTGGCTCGCAATCAAATGTTTCGGTGCTGCGCTGATATAGTCCCATTTTAAACCAGAATACGTATCCGGTCTCGATGTTGCGGTATGCGATGTAAGAGTCGATGCTGTCGGGCGAAACTGCTTGAAAAAACGGCTTGTGTTGGTAGCATACTCCCAATGAATCAGTGATATAGACGGTAAATTTGAGCGTGTCGCCAATGTTGTTTTTCAATAGGTTTTTCCATTCCGACAGATTCCAAAGGAGTTTTCCATTGCTGCAGCGTTGCTTTATAACGCCTTGTTTTGTAGATACCTCCACCATTTCAAGAGTGCCGTTTGAGGCTTTGAAATTGAGCGGAGCAATGTTTACGGGGATAACTATGTCGGTGTAGTCGGGATATATGGCGGGTTTGGCATCCTTGGTTGTAAAGTTGGTGATTTCTGATGCGCATCCGCTGATAGTCAGCAATATAATAAATATGATAATGTTTCTCATTGTTGGGATTTTTTAAGACTGAAATTTTTGCTCATTGGATTTTCGAATGCGTAATAAGTCCAATATGTGTTTGCAAAGTTTTGTTTAGCAATGCTGTAAGCGTTTTCGCCACCATTGTTGGCAATGTTGGCAAATTGGGCGTAGCGCTGTTTGATTCCGTTGTCGATAACCGCCTCGCGAATTTTAGGATTGGGGTTGGCAGTGTTTGACAGATATACCATTAACGCTTCTTGATAGTGTTTGGGAAGATTCTTGATGTTGTATCTCGATGCCAGAAGAGCGTTGACAAAATTCTCTAAATCGTTTTCTAACAAGCAGTAGCACAATATGTAATCCGTGGCAGGAATATTATTGCCGTTTGACAACATCATTTGTTCAAAATTTCGGAACGGCGGCGACATAATGTAGTCCCATTTTACCGCAAGTTCCTGTTTTTGACGCACATACTCAATAGGAATGTTTTTGCTGTTTCCTTCCTTGATAAATTGCATACGGTCTTTGATAAAGTTTTTTGCCATCATATTGCGGCTAAGTTCTTTGAGAAATATTTCCGCCTCGGTATAGTGTTTTGAGATTATAAGGCAGTCGATTATTCGGCGTAGAATGTAGGGGCTATCTTTGTAATAATTGATGCTTTCGTAGGCATACCGCAGCGAGTTAGAAAGCTGTCCCAAATTGAAATAGAGCGTGCTTGTGGGGTAGCAGATGATACCTGCGAGAGGTTCGTCTAACAACAATCCTTCCGAACCTAAAAGTTGCGGGTAATCGAACAGGTGGTTTGACATCTGACCTGTA
This sequence comes from Bacteroidales bacterium, assembly GCA_017645985.1. GTDB lineage: Bacteria > Bacteroidota > Bacteroidia > Bacteroidales > UBA3824 > UBA3824. The sequence goes on from JAGCNK010000200.1 coordinate 1,390, forward strand.
AGTGCCAATGCCATATCGAAATAGAAATTGATGTTGCGGTCGTAGACGCCGATTTTGCCGCTGTTGTTGATTACATAGTCCCAGTGTCCCGCTTCGGCTTCGAAACTTATCTTGGCTGAGAATCTTTCACGTTTTTGATCGTCGATGTTGTATACAATTATCAGTGTGACAAGCATCAACGCGCAAACTCCTGCATAATAGAATGGTGCGGTGTTGATTGATTTCTTGTCTTTTTTGCCTATTTTTTTGATTTTTACAAAGTCGGCTTTGTTTATGAAATATTGAATTACAACAGCCAGAGGCACAAGTATATAGAATGACGCAATAATTGGCTGGAACAGCTCTAAGACTATCCGCTCTGTTACGGGATAATAGAATATGAATTTTGGCGTAAGTGGCAAAAAGAATCTGTAAAGTATTGCGGGATAGAATATTGCCACAACTAAAACAACGGCGGAGTTTAATAGTTTCTGAGAACTATTCGTTAGAAATAGGATGATGATTTCGCTTACGCAAAAGCAATACAGATAGAGCGGACCGCAAAAATGGTATACCATCAGTGCCGCTGCAAATAATAAAATGCTGAACATTTTGTTGTCTTTGCCAACGTGGTGAAGTATGTTCATAATTGTCAGCATTACAATAAGTTGTGTGATAATCTGAAATGCAAAATAAACGCTGTTGGCGCACATTACCGATATAAACAGAGGCAAGAGCCACAGGAGCGATTTGGCGGTGATATTGTTTTGTAACACTCTTTTGATGAGCATATTGAGCAATGCTGCCGCGATAAGTATCTCAAACGTAAGCATAAATCCGCCCCAGAACTTGATGTAGAAATATTGCTCTACAAACAGCGACAGATATGCTCCCACACCGCCTGGTATGGGCAGAAAATCTTTGAAAAATGCCCAGTCGGTAAGAAACGCCGGATGCTGCATAATGTAGTAGCATTCCGTTCCGATTCCGAACATAAAAAACAGCATAGCAGCCACATACGCTGCCGCAACTATTATTTGGTAGGTATATTTTTTTAGAATGTTCATTTTTGTAACCGTTTAATATCCAAACTGAAGTCGTTCGCCTGATTTGATTTTTCCTTCCAAAATGCCTTTGTCTAATTTAAACTCGCTTGTGGCAAACTCGGGAACGTTGAAACTGTACATTAATTTGCGGTTGTCTTCAGGGCTTTCTTGTGGCAACAGAAATGCTTTTTCTGCTGTGCCGTCGTTATTGATGTATGCTATGTAAGCACGAGTGAAGAATCCGTCGTCGCGTCGCGATTCAAACACTATCCATCGTGAGTTTTGCGACCACGAATGGTAACTCTCAACGTCTTGACTATTAGCCTTTTGCAATGGAAATGTTGTGTCTTTTTCTAAATCCAACATCCAAAGGTCGGCTTCGGTGTGCCAGATGGCAAACTGTCCGTAACTAAACTTGGTGTACAACAGATACTTGCCATCGTACGATGGACGAGGAAACGCTGCTGTCATCGAATCTTTTACAACGTTTACCAATGTGTCAACAACACCGCTAAATTTGGCAGTGGCGGCATCAAATCCTATTTTGCAAATATTGTAGCGGGCATTTTTGGTCTCAATGTCCATATTCAAAGCCTTGGATGTGGTGTAGTAGAGAGTTTTGCCGTCGGGCGAAAACGCTGGTTCAGTGGTGAATGTACTTTCATCATCGAGTTCGGGCGAGGTAATCAGACGGTTGTTTTTTCTGTCGTAAACTACCACACGCGATTTCATATCAAACACTTCTACACGATTAGGGTCGCCGCAGTGAAAAGTTTGCACAGTGTTGTTTTGTGAATATGCAATGTAATCACCAGAAGGATGCCAATATGGATACACACAGTTGAGTTTGAATTTTTCGGTAACAGCCTTGCATACTGTGAGTTCGTCACCATTTTTAATTATAGTAGACCCAAGATCACCCCTTACGTGAAACTGCGCCAAATCAGTATTTCCTTTGCAAAACGAGTGACAGTTTACACAGTTGGCATTCAGTAATCGGTTGTCTACCACTGTGGTTTGTTCAAAGGTGGTGAGATTGCGACAGTAAATGCCCATCTTGCTGTAAATTCTGTAGCCCGGGGTAATGAGGCGGTAACAGAGGTACGGGTCGATTTCTTCGTTTGCCACAAAGATGGTAAATGGCTTGTAAGTGTATTCAATGTTGTTTTTGGTTTCGGTTACTTGAATGTGTAGTTCGCCACCTTTATTGTTTTCAAGTATTTCTTTCCAGGTGTTCGGGTCGAATGACACATAATTTTTCCCTTCGAACACATATTCCTGATTGTTTTTGGTAATTACCTTAGCCACAATCCATTGCAGCGAATCCATCGCCGTGGTAGAAAAGTTTAGTGGAGCAATGTTGCAGGGTATTGTTACGCTGTCGTAATCGGGATAGAGCGTAGGTTTGCTGTCGGTGTTAATATGTTGTTGTACTGTGGGTTTACAAGCAGTGCACAAAAATATCATTATACCTAAGATAATGATGTGAAAATGTTTTTTTAGTATGTAATTGGTGTGGTTCATATTGACTAATTGGATAAGGTTATTACTGAACAAAAGCGTATATATTGGTCTGATTGGCACTTTGCGGTAGTAAGTTTTCGCAGAATGAATAATAAAACCAATATGTGTTGCCGTATAGTTCTTCTGCTTTTTGAACATCTTTATTGCCGCCTGTTACCATAAAATTGCAAAAATTTTGAAATTTGTTGGTGAGTGGCGTATTTTCGTTCATTACTTTTTTGAACTCTTCTTGATTGTTGAGACTCAGATATAAAAGTATTGCTTCATAAACATGTATTCCAAGGTCGCCTTCGGGACGGTATTGTGCAACAAAATTGTACAGCTTTTCGATATTTTTTTCTAACAAAAGGGTGCCCACATAATAGTTGAATAATTTATTATTGTGCGGATTGTTGCCTAATAAGATAAGAATAAAATCTGATTTGTATTTTGGAGTAAAAAATGCGTCTTGCTGTTCAAATTTCAAAGGTTCTATCTTCCAATCAGATAGAGGCTCTACTTTGTCGGGATTGTTGATGTATTCTAATGCTCGGTTTGCCCAAGCACTATAATAAAGTGTGTTTTTTAATTTATTTAAATATCTATAAGCCAACTGTTTGTCTTTGCGTATGATGGCTATTTCGGCAAGTCGCTTATATTGTCGGGCACTTTTTTGGTGGTTTTGGTTGCTTTCTGTTGCGTCTATCGCTAAACGTTCTGCAATGTTCATTAGTCCTAGACGGAAATATATTTCGCTGTTTACTATGCTTTTGTCTTGAGAATCAATATCTTGCGATATAATCCCTTCTGTGCCTAATTGCATAAAGTTAAACATTTTGTTGTTTAGCAATCCAAGTTCGTTGAGGGCAATATTCAAGTAACATAGCGAAACTTTGGTAACAGATTTTCGGTTTTGCATAGTGTTGATTATGCCGCCCCAGTTTTTGTATCTCGACATCTTGTCTACTGTAAAGTCAAGCATTGACCCCGCATCGTAGTTTATTATCAATGTGGTGGTTAACACTATTGCTGTGATGCTATAGAGCGATAAAATAATTATCCTGTTTTGAAATGTTTTTAGAAATGCGGAAATGACCAAGCAAGCTATTATTATCCAAATGCTAACATTCCAAACTTTGCAACTATGAGTGGTATAGCGGTTGTAATCTACGCCAACGAATGTGTCTATAAGACTGTCGTCTTGCATTATATTCTTTACCACTAGAAATGTTAACAAGAGGGTGGCTATATTTATTACGGAAAATAGTCCTGCTTTTTTTAACGAATAGCCCGATGCCACACCTATTATATATATGATGCAGCCAAATCCGCCTGTGATCCAGTAAACTATCGGTGTGAGAACCGACAGCACAATCATATTTTTCGACAAATCAGCCACTTTCACTGCCGATACTGCCAGTAATATTGATATGCATCCGCCAAACAGAACGTTGAATTCTGTTACTACCGCAATCATTCCCGCAGCGCATATCACGCTGAGCACGTCGGCAAATTGGGCGTTGGTGTTTTTGATTAGTATGCTTTTGATAATCAATTGTAGACCAATAACTAACGCCGTGATGATAATAGCCAGCCAGTGGGGATACATAAAGAATTGCACCAAAAAGCAACCGATATAGTCGCTCATTCCGCCCGGGCGAAGGCAGGTGTCGGTGAAGAATCCCCAGTCTGACATAAATATCTGTAAGCCTTCTTGATAGGCGTACATTGGGGAGTAAAATCCTAAAACGGCGATCAATACCACCACCGCTGTTATTATTGATGATATATATTTTTTTATAAACGACATTGCGGTAATTTTTTGCAAATGTTGTAAAAATATTCGTAAAACTACAATTTTACAATCAATTTTTTTGTTTTGCTCTTTTACTTCAAAATTCTGAACTCTACCCTGCGGTTGGCGGCGCGGCCTTTTTCGGTATTGTTGTCTGCCACAGGTTTGGAAGCTCCGTATCCGGCGGCGGTGATGTTGTCGGCGTTGCATCCGTGCTGTACCAGATAGTTGCGTACCGACTGCGCACGCTGTTGCGAGAGTGTCTTGTTGTGCTGCTCTGAACCTTGGCTGTCGGTGTGTCCAGAAATTTCGAGACGTGCCGAAGGATTTGATTTTAAGAACGTTGCCAGACGGTTCAACTCAGGATACGATTCAGGTCTGAGGTCGGCTTTGTCTACATTGAAGAAAATGTTGCTAAGCACGATAGACACCTTGCCAGTGAGAATATCGTCGATGGAATGCATCACTATATTGTGCTCTATGTTCTTGCCAGTGAGCAGTTTTTCGGTGTTGAGGTTTCCGCTTACGGGGTAATATCCGGCGTATTCCACATAGTAGCCGTAGTTTTTGCCACCTGGCAGGGTGATGAAATACCGGCCTGTAGACGGGTCGCAGAGCAGGTTTCCAAGTATTGCGCCTGTTTCGAGGTCTTCCCACTTGATTGATGCCGGCAGTATTTTGCCTTGAGTGTCAGTAACTTTGCCATAAACCGAAGCCACAGCGTGGGGACGTTTGTCGGGCGGAAGCTGCGAAATGCAGATGTCGCTGCCGTCGTTGCTGAATTTGGTGAAAAACACCGAAACTCCGTCGGGCATAAGCGAATAGTTGTAGTCGTTGTCGGAAGTGTTGATCTCCTTGCCGATGTTTACCGGCTCGCTCCACTGTGTCCACGAAGTGTCGCTCAGACGGTGCGACATAAACACGTCCAAACGTCCGAGTCCGTAGTGTCAGTCGCTGCTGAAATAGAGGGTCTTCATATCGGGGGCAAGCATCGGACTGCGCTCCGCAAAGGGGGTGTTGATGGTGGTGCCGAGGTTCACGGGTGTTCCCCATTCGCCTTTGTCGTCTTTTACGCAGACGTAAATGTCGGTGTTGCCAGACTGCGATCCGTGGAATGACTCTTCATGCGGATGCCTTCTGCCAATATTGTCGGCACGGTCGGAGATGAAGAAAATGGCGTTGCCGTCGGGCGAGAACGATGCGTCGGCATCCCACGAACCTTGCGAGTTGAGGGCTGTCATCTTTTGCAGAGGACTCCATCCACGGTATTGCTTTTTGGAGAAATAGATGTCGGAATCCTTGTAAATCAGCAGCATATTGCCGTCGGGACTTACTGCCAGAGGTGCTTCGTTGCCAAAGGGCGTGTTAAATTCGTTCATCTCGCGGGGTTTGCCCCATTTGCCGTCGGGCTGTTTTTCGCTTACAAACATATCTTCACCGCCGATGTTGTCTTTTCGTCCGTGTCCGCAGAAATAGAGGGTGCGTCCGTCGGCTGTGAGCACTGGCGCATATTCGTCGCCTTCGCTGTTGATAGCGTCAGAAAACGATTTGGAGGCTGTTTTGGTAGTCTTGTCGTTGAGTATGGCTATGGTCTTGTCGATGCCGGCTCTCTGTTGGGGAAACTTGTCGCGGTACTCTTTTAATATCTCCGCAGCCTCGTTCCAGCGTCCGAAATCCAAATATTGCGACATCATACGCAGCACAGCCACGTAGGCGAGTGGGAGAGGAGCGGCAAGGTCTACATATTTTTTGTAATACTCTTCAAAATCAGGATTGTAGCGCATGTGCATCAGCAGTTTTTCTGCCATTTCGGCGGTCTTGTAGTCCTCGCGGTTTTGGTCGGTGTAAAACGGATAGTCGGGATACTGCTTGGCAAAACGGCGCATTTGCACAATCTCGCCCTCGGAGTAGAACTCGTTGCAGAGGTTGCGCCATATCTGTTCGTATTTTTGCAATGCCGTGGGCGCAAATTCCGATTCGGGATAGTCATCGGCAAATTTCTTGTAACCACGAAATACTCCCGCGCTGTCAACCTGACGCCAGAGCAGTCGTCCGAGCATTTTTTTCGCCTCGGCTACTTGTTGGTCGGCGCCTTCAAAGTTGGTGATGAACCATTCGTAGTCTTGCTGCACGTTGGTTTCAGCCACTTTTTTGAGTTGTTCGGCGGCTATCTGGCACATCTTTTCGTTGATAGCCTTGTCGTCGAAACCGTACACGGTGCTGCACACTTTTTTCACATTGGCAGATGCACGGGGATAGCGGTCGTTGGCGTTGCGCACCATTCTGAACGCTTTGAGCGCATTGTAGCCGCTGTATTCGGGCGTGTTGTACACCAGACCTATGCCGTACATGGCGGCGAGGGTCTCGTTGCCCTTGTCCAACGCTTTGGAAAACACCTTGGCGGCGTCGGCGTATTTCTGTTTTTCAATGTTGTCGAATCCGGCTTTGAGGCTCTGTGCCGACACTGCCGACGACAATGATGACACTATAATAATAAGGAGTAGTTTTTTCATTTTTTTAATTATTATTGCAGCGGCAATTTATAAATAAGATTTTTTTTTGCCAAACTATTTGTGTAAATTTGCTTTTGAAAAAAATGCAATAATATTTATGGCAGGAGTTAACAAGGTGATACTTTTGGGCAACCTCGGACAGAAGCCCGACACTCGCTATGTGAGTGCCGATCTGTCGTTTTCGCGGCTTTCGTTGGCCACTACCGAGGTGATGACCAATCTCAAAGGCGAGCGGGTGAGCGAAACCGAATGGCATACAGTGGTTCTGTGGCGGCATCTCAGCCGTTTTGCCGAGCAGTATCTTCGTCAAGGCGACACCGTTTATGTGGAAGGAAGGCTTAAAACGCGCTACATTGAGCAGGGCGAAGGCGTCCGCCGCAAGGTTACCGAGGTGATTGCCGACAGAATAGACCTTCTGGCTCATCACGACACGCCCAAACAGCCTGAGAACAAACAGGACGACACCGACGACACTCCGGGAAGCGGACTGCCGGGCGTGGACATCGAGAATATTCCGGCTGATATTCCTGGTGGCGACGGTCTGCCGTTTTAGTGGTTTTAATTGTTAGAAAATTGGAAACAGATTATATATTAAACTCGGTGATTTTCAGACCAATGCCACGTGAGGCAATGATACTTGCGGGCATTACGGTGCTGTTGCTTGCCCTTATCGGGTGGCTGGCCACATGCCGTTGCGCATTCTCGGGTTTGAGCAAAAACGCCGTTGACACAATCAACTCTACAAACACCCGCAGCGCACGCCGCGTAAGCCGTCTGCTCGCTAAAAAGAAAAAGGTGCTGAGCGCCCTTGCCGCCGCCGAAATGTTTGTGTCGCTGGTGTTTGCAATGTCGATAATGGCTTTTGTAAAATACGCCTCAAATCCCATCAGCGAGTATACCGCCTTTTTGGATTTTTCGCCTGCGCCGTTTTTCCCCACATTGTGCCTGATTTTGGGTGCGGTGTTTTTGGTGGTGGTAGTCAGCGAGTTGCCTTTTAGGATTATGTCCGACAAGCGCAAGGTGAGGTTTGCACAAAAGTCGGGACTCTTTATTCCTGTGGTATGCTTTTTTATGAAGCCATTCTCTATGATATCTTTGGCGGGACACAAGAAAAACGCCGACAGCAGCGAGGAGATTTCAAACGCCATCGACGCCTCTGCCAAAAACGGCGACGAAAAAGAGATGCTGCAGAATATACTCGCGTTTGGCGATCTTGAAGCCAAGGAGATTATGACGCCGCGTCTCGACATTGTGGCTGTGGAAAAAAATCAGAGTTTCGCCCAGCTCAAAAAGCTTATTGAGGAATCTAACTATTCGCGCATTCCCGTCTACGAGGATACTCCCGACAATATTTTTGGTATCGTCTACGTGAAAGATATGATTGAGTTTATATCCGAAGACGACGATTTTGACTGGAGCCGCCTTATCAAGAGCATTACTTTTGTGACTGAAAACAAGAAGATTAGCGAAATCCTTAAATATTTTCAACAGAACAAGAAGCACATGGCTGCCGTTACCGACGAGTTTGGCGGCATAAGCGGACTGATCACTATGCAGGATATCCTGGAGGAGATTGTGGGCGAAATCAACGACGAGTTTGACGACGACGACGATGCTTCGTACAAGAAATTAGACCGAAACACATATCTTTTTGACGGAAAGACTTTTATTGCCGACGTTTGCAAGACTCTCGGTATCGACGACGACTATTTCGACGACATCAAGGGCGACGCCGAATCGCTTGCCGGCGTAATGCTCGAACTTCGCAAGGAGTTTCCCGAGGTGGGCGAGGAGATTGTGTATAAGGATGTTAAACTTATTGCCACGGCGGTGTCGCTGCGGCGTATCGAAAAAATCAAAGCTGACATTTCGGCTTTAAAAACAGAAAAGAAACATGAAGAAAAATAGTATTTATATTGTATCAGCATTGGTGCTGATGTTGCTTTCGGCTTGCACTCAGACACTTACTCCAAAACCGCGTGATTATTTCCGAATCACTTTTCCCGAAAAGCATTACGAGCGTATTTCTGCCCAGCTGCCTTATTCGTTTGAGATGCCGCAGTATTGCACTCTTGAACAGGAGACTTCGCGTGGAGCTGATAAATATTGGACCAACGTGGTTTTTGATAAGATGGACGCCAAAATACATCTGAGTTTCAAATACATAGAAAACAATCTCGACACTCTTATCGACGATTCGCACACGCTCGCCTACAAGCACACCATCAAGGCGGATGCTATCGAAAAAAAATACTATGTTAACGATTCCACCAATGTTTTTGCAATGGTGTACAATATCAAGGGCAATGTGGCAAGTCCTATCCAGTTTTTTGCCACCGACAGCGTCAAGTGTTTCTTGCGCGGGTCGCTCTATTTCAACGCCACGCCAAACAAGGATTCTATCGCGCCTGTGTTAGACTTTGTTGCTCAAGACATTACTCAACTTTTAGAAACTCTCCGTTGGGAAAAATAACTATTAGACTATGCCGCTGATCAACAATAAAATAGTAAGAGACGACCTGTATATCGGTTTCTGGAAGATTTCGGAAACCAGCGATGAGCTTTACCAGATGGTCTTTCCTTATTTGGACGAATCTGAGATTGCCCAGTTTAAAAACCTGTCGCACGAGCGTCGCCGTTGTGAGTGGCTTGCAAGCCGTATTTTGATTTCAAACCTCTTGGGCGTTTACCAGAAGGTGTATTACAATTCGGCGGGCAAACCTTTTATCGAGGAGGACTTTAATATCAGTATCACACATAGTTACGATATTGCCGGGGTGATGCTGAGCCGCTGCAAGACCGTTGGTTTGGACGTGGAGAAAATGAACCTCCGCATCTTGAAGGTGGAGAACAAACTGCTGGAAAAGACCGAGTTGGACGAGCTTCAGGAACTCGACGACAAAGTGCCAAACCTGTATGTTAACTGGTGCGCCAAGGAGGCTATGTACAAGGCGTACAATATCAGCGACTTGGATATCAAAAGCAACTTCCGTCTCGAATATTTTGACTTTAAGAAAGAGGGCGGATGTGTTCACGGATTTATTACCAAGGGAGATTTTCGCCGCAAACTGCTGATTCACTATTTTACTTTCGATGACTATATGGTGGCGTGGTGCGCCGAATAAAACTTATTGACAATGAACGTTTTCAACCAATATTTCAACCGAACTCAAAAGCATATAGCCATTCTTGTTGACCCCGACAAGCATACGCCCGATTCGGCAGCTATGCTTGCCAAGAAAATTGACGCCAGCCGCGCCAATTTGATTTTTGTTGGCGGAAGTCTGGTTTCTAATTCCGTATATGATATTATAACTGCCATAAAATCAGCCACCAACAAACCTGTTGTTCTTTTTCCGGGTTCGCCGCACCAAGTAAGTGCCAACGCCGACGCTATGCTTATGCTCAGCCTTGTGTCGGGCAGAAATCCGCAGTTTCTGATTGGCGACGCAGTGTCTGCCGCTATGGCTATCAAAAAATCTGGAATTGAAACTATATCAACGGCTTACATTCTTATCGACGGCGGCAGATGCACCTCGGTGCAATACGTGAGCAACACAACTCCGATACCTGCCGACAAGGTTGATATTGCCGTATCTACCGCTGTAGCAGCCACTTTGCTCGGTATGAAAGCCATCTATCTCGAAGCCGGCAGCGGTGCTCTTAATCCCGTTTCACCTAAAATTATTTCCTCAGTAAAACATAATACTGATGTTCCGCTGATTGTGGGCGGTGGATTGCGTTCGCAATGCGCTATTAAACAAGCCTTTACCGCCGGAGCAGATATTGTTGTTATCGGTTCGGCGGTAGAGGTTGATGAAGGTTTTTTGGCGCAATGCGCTATTTAGAGGCTTCTTGGGTCAGAATCGTTTCAAATTTTTCAATATCGCAACCTATTGTTTTATCTATTATTTTGCCTTCTTTGTTGATAATCCAATAAGTAGGCCATGCTTTTGTGGATATAATCGATTGGAGTTGCTCTGATGTCAGGTAGTAAGAGTCGCCGTTCATATTGGTTATTGTTTTTTGATATTGTTCTAACGGAGATCTTTTGTTGTCGGTAATATACACAAACTCAACGCCTTTGCTTTTGAGTTCCTGTTCTACCGAGCGCATCAGTTTTTGACATGCCAAACATCCGCCGCAGGATACATACCAAAAGTCTGCTAATACCACTTTGCCTTTGTATTGGTCGAATATTTCGTGGTATAGTTCATCGCCGGTTTTGTCGCTGACGGTCATAAATTTGATGGTAGATGGTGTCTGATTGATTTCGTCGCTGAGCCTTTTGGCGTGGCGATAATAAAATACATCAGAATATTGTTTCAATTGGTCTAACTCTTCGTTGGTTAAACTTTTTTTCATCCGTAAGTTTTTGCAAATATTCTGTGTTTCAATTAGTTCGTGAAGCTTGTTATCTCCCAGAATCTCTTTGGCTGTGAGATTGGTCTGTTGTTTTTTCTTCAGATATTCCAATTGGTCGTTGTACTTGGTGTTGAATGCTGCAATTGCTTTATCATTAAGCGGTTTTTCGTTTAAAAGATTGGAGATGATTGTAGCCAAAGTTGATTGGTCGTTGGGTTCAATCATTGGTTTGAGGTCGGAATAGAGTTCAAACTCTTTGAGCAACTGCGATTTGTTGTCGTTGTATTGCAGTATTTCGTTTTTTATTTCTTCAAAAGTCTGTCCAAAAATATGTGTAGATAGTATTAATGGGTCATCAAAACTGTAATCTTTTAAAATTGAATATGTTGTAAGGTCGTTGTCTAATCGCCAATTGTTCATATCCAATTGATTTCTAAGTTTTTTATTTGTTGGATGAGTAGTATTGCCTGCCTTGTTATATACCATATGGATTACATTTAAATTTCTTCCAAAATACCGCAAGGCATAGCAGTTTAATTCTGCTTTGAGAAAATTTTGAGTTTCGGTGGGATATCCTTTTTCCTCTATTTTTTTGTAATATTCTGATAATAGGTTCTTTACCTCGCTTTTGCGCTTATTGTAAAAAGCTACTGTTGTTGGATTGTCTTTGATTTTTGGGCTTTTATTATATGGAAAATAGCATATGTCATTAATCATTTTGCTAAATTCTTCCGATGCAATTGTTTGATTTTCAATACTGTTTGCTCCGCTAAAACTTACGAACTCAAATTCCCACCAAGGTTGCGAACTATAGTGGTTGTGAATACGGTCGGTGTTGATATCCATATACACCGTGTCGGATGCCGACAGCAACGCGTAAGCCTCGCCTTTGCCCGAAAAATCAAAGTTAACTACTTGTTTTTCAAGTATTATGGGAACCACCAACTCAAAACTTCCGTCTTGTGCAAGCGTTGTGTTTGCTTTTGTGGTAACGCCTGTTACAAAGTCCTCGTAATATGCTGTGATTGTGGAGATGTTGTCGGGAGTACGGCTGAATTTGCCGATTACTGTGGCTGTGTATTCTCCAAATTTTTGCGCCTGAGCCGCGCTGAATGTCAAAATAGCGAAAATCGCTGTAAATAAGATGCTTTTCATGTTTTTACTATTAGTAATTGTTTATATTTTTCCTAATAGACAACAGTGATTGCAAAATATTACAGCCGTTGGGCTGATTTTATGAAAAATTTTTATCGGGACTGATTTCTTTACTAATAATCTTCCTCGCTTTCAAACATTGCGTTGTGGAAAACCCTTCCAAAACGGAACGAGATGTACAGGTTGGTGATGAACTGAGGATTTTCTTTCTGCGCAAGAATCTCTAATTTTTTGAGAAAAGCGGTAAGCTTGACACCAGCCTCCAGGGCTGTAAGCTTGGTGTCGTGCTTGCCAAACTCGAAACTTAGTCCACCCTTTACAAACACGCCCGGCACTGCTGTGATTTCATCAAATCCTTTTGAGAAGCTCGACTTGCCGAGTATTGTCATCGAAGTTTGGTGGTGGATGTTGTCAAGGTCGAATTTTTCCGATTTGATTTCGGTTTCGGAATACCACACTTCGTAGTATATGGGTTTCAGCACTGCCACAGTGGCGCCGCCGAAATAGAACATACGGAACTCTACGCTGTTGAGGTCGTGTTTGAGAAAGAGAGAGCGCTGCCTGCCGCGCGAATAGAAAAACTCCATACAGAAATTCTTTTTGCCGTAGCAGTACTGTCCGTAGCCGGAAATGTATGCGTTTGACATGCGGAATTCCTGCATGTGCTTGATAGTTGCAAATCCGGCGTCCCAAAGGTTTTTCTTGTAAATGCTTACAAATCTTCCTGAGCGGTAGTCGAGTTCGAATCCATTGGTTTTGGCGGTGGCCGCCAGCGACCATTCGTTGCGCACGAGTATCTTTTTCTCGGTGTCGATCTCTCCCTGTGCCGATACGTTGAGTGCAAATGCCGATGCTAAAAGCAGCAGGCTAAGTCTTTTCATCTCTCTGTCTGTTTTTTTTTTAATGCTTATCTGCCAATAGTTGCTACCGACGACTGATATGCCGGACAAGCCGGTTTGGATGCGCGGCACGATGCTAATGCCATACATACTATTGCCAATAATGCCACTATATACAATCTCTTTTTCATAGTGTGATTTTTTTTAGTTATTAAATATCAATTGCTTCTAATCGGTACTTGCTGTATAGTACCATACTTTACAACGCAAATATAATCATTTTGTTGGTTATTTGAAAAAAAAATTGCGGATTATTAAAAATTTACTTTTACTGTGATGTGCAGTTTTGCTTGTTTTATCGGAAGTGTCTCGCCATATTCGCGTCCTAACGCCCACGCTATGTCGATTTCGGTGTTGCGCTGAGTGACGCCTGCGCCTATTCCTGCGCCTTGCGGTGTGTCGTTGGTGGATTGGCATCGGTAGGCGGCTACGTCGTACAGTGCAAACAGACTGAAACTCTTGTATGGACGGTATCGCAGCGTGTTGGATATCAGCACGTAGCGGTCGGCGTAGAAATAGTTTTCGGCAAATCCCCGCAGCGACTTGGCTCCTCCGAAACGGTATTTTTCGTGAAGGTCGGTTTCCTGGTCACAAAATTTGGCTTTCGACTCGGCGTTTACGTCAAGTTCGAGCTTGGGAATGATGGCGTGATTTAGATGCACGCTAAGGCGGAGCTCCTGGCACGGTGTCTTCTCGTTGTTGAAGGTGCGCTTGCCTATCGCCGCTCCTACCGATGTTTTTATGATGCCGTTGTTCCAGATACCGAGCCAAAGCAGGTCGCCTCCGTAGAGGGTTGACGATGTTTTTGATACATTAGTATTGTCGTTTTGCGGTATCAGCCAGGTGGATGCAGCATCGGTTTTTACGCTCAGCATATCCGAAATGGCAAATTCCAACATCGGATTCAGCTCCACAAGCACGCAGGTGGAGTCGGTCTTGTCGATTCGTGCTCTGCCGCCTGCCGACATTGCCGTTTTGAAAAGATAGGGCAGGCGTATCTCTGTGGATAGTTTTTGCGAGTTTTCTTTGTAGCCGTGCCACTCAAAATCAAACGTTTCGCCCCTGCCGAGTACGTTGGCAAGTCGGAGCTGGGCGTTGCCGGTGGGGTAGTAGCGTTGTCGGGTTTCGTCGTACATTAGGGCAAGTCCCGCCTCGGCGGAGTTGCATTTTAGTTTTTGGATGTAGAGGAAGATGTCGGCGTCGTCTGGGTGAAATTCTGTCTGTGTCTGGCGTGTGGTTGCGAGTAGTCCTGTGCTGTTGACGAGGGCGTCGGCACGCATTATCTTGCGGTGCGAAAACTCTGCTCCGGGTTTGAGATGGATGGTTCTGTAAATATAATCGGATGTGATTTTTGGGTTTCCGGGCAGAAAGATGTTTTCTATTTTGTAATGCTTTCCTTTTTGCACCGAGAAAAAAAATCTTGCAACCCTTGGGTTCAGCACTACCGAGTCGCAAACGGTTTGGGCAAACGGATATCCGTTGTTGACATATCTCATCAGGTATTTTTGCAATGTGGCATTGATTTGCGCAGAGTCGAATCCTGGGCGTGAATGTTGCACAAACTTTCCGTTTTCAAGGGTGTCAGATATTACAATCATTTTGATTTTGGGCGCTTGCGCCATAGTTAAGGATGAAAAAAACAGCCACAATGTCGTAAAAAATAATTTTTTTACGATTTTATTAAAAAAATATTTCTCCTTAATTTTCACAGAATCAACTGTTTAGTTGTAAACGATTGTCAATAATCAAAAAAATATGCATTCAGGTCTTGACAAATAAATAAATATTTCGGATATTTGTAATAGTAATATAAACACCTAAATTATGGCAAGCATTATCAAAAACAACAAGTCGACCAATGTCCAGAAAGTTGGAAAAGTAAAATGGTACGACACTACAAAGGGCTTCGGCTTTATTGAGAGCGAAGACGGCAACGACGTATTTGTGCATTATACAGGCATTCCTTTTGTCAATGGCAAGAAGGTAAACCTCACAGACGACCAGCGTGTTTCGTTTGAGATAACCGAGGGCAAACGTGGTCCTCAGGCCACAAACGTATCAGTATTGTGATTTTTAATTTTAATTTGTTTTCATTTGTAAACGGTTAAAGGTTAGACATGAAAGGCGGGATTTCTCCCGCCTTTTTTGTTGTTTGTAATATTTGGTAAAGATTACTATTTCTTGCCAGTGATGATGATGTCGCAAGCAGTGTTGCGGCCTTTGTACGACGTGGTGAAGTCGTTGATTTCTTTGGCAGTGATGTTGATGTTGCGTGCGCGAATCAGTGTGAGGCTTGTGTGAGCGTAAAGGTAGTCGAGACCAGCTGCAGTGATTTTAGAGTCGGAGCAGTCGATTTCGCGGAGTGTCTTTACGTTCTGCAACGGACGGATTGTAGCCACGTTGGTGTGCGACACGTTGAGATAAGCGAGCATACGTGAGTATTGCAGCGGAGTAACGTCGCTGATGCTGGTTTCAGAGCAGTTGAGCGAGTGGAGGTTGTTCTTTTCGAGACCTGCCAACGAGAAGAGCGAGTGGTTTTGCGATACGTCGAGGTCTTCCAGTTTGGTGAGTTTCGCAATTACCAGCAGACGGTTTACTGTGCAGTAGTGAACATCCAACTTCTTGAGTTTGATAAGGTTCTCAAGCGGGCTGAGGTCTTTTACCATTGTGTTGCCGCAGTTGAGCTCTTCCAGGTCGGTGAGTTCAGCCAGCTCCTTGATCGATGTGAGGTTGTCGTTGTCGGAGCAGTTGAGGTATTTAAGGCTCTTCAATCTGTTGATACCCTGGAGGCTCGAAATTCTTGTGCCGCTAACGTCCAAGAAACGGAGTTCGGGCAAACCAGCTATAGGACGTATGTCGGTGATTTCGGTGTGTCCTGCGCACGAAAGGTTCTGGATGTTTACAATCTGTGCAAGCTGTTCGTCGGTGGGGTCCTGGTCTTTTCCTTTAAGTTCTTGCTCCTGAAATATTTTCTTCCATTCTGGCGAGAGACTGTTCCACCAAGAGCGGTAGTTTTGCTGAGCCAGCAGGCTGTTGGTAGCTGCGAGCATTACCGTGAGAATTGCGAATGTCAATAATTTTTTCATAATTCAACCATATTAAAATTTGTTATTTATTTTTATTAATGTCAATGATATAACGCAAAATGCTGCCTAAACCCTAATAGGCAACTGATAAAAATTGTTAATGTGCTTCTCAGTTGCTGCCTGGCACGTCGAAGAGGGTGGGATAGTCCTCGTCAAATTTTTTCAGCACTTTGGTCATCACTGCCTCGCGGATAAACTTGGCTTTGTTGTTCACCTTGTACTTTTGGCAGTAGTTGACAAATGCCTGCATCTCAAAGTCGTTGAGCACTATCTCTATACGGTGTCTGCGTTTATATTTTTGTATATCTTCTTTGGTCTTTTTGGGTTTTTTAACAGCCATATCGCTTGCGTTTTTATCTTTTTCTTTTATCGTAATTGTTGTAAAAATGTTTCTACTTTGTAGTTACAAATATAACGTATTTATTCATTTTTCCATAATAAAATCTTGTTTTTTTATCTCTTTTTTTTCCGGAGAGCTGTTTTTCCATAGCAGATAGAGCAGCCACGATACCGCCGCCGCGCTTAATACCGCAACAGGAATTATGCTTGTAAGGGCTTGGTGCTCATTTATTTGTATATCCTTGCCTGTGAAATAGTAGGCAGATATTGCCACAAAGTTGTTGAAAAAATGCGCCGCCACCGGCACTAATATGTTTTTGGTGCATACCATCATGAATCCGAGCAAGAATCCGAGCAGCAAACGTGGCAAAAATCCGTAAAACTGCAAATGAAACGCGCTGAACAGCACCGCTGTGATAGCCGCCGCCCATACAGGAGTGATGCTGCGGGAAATTGTGTTTTGCAGCGTGGCACGGAAATAGAGCTCCTCGCCAATTGCCGGCACAAGCGCCATTGCTACTATATTAATAAGGTATGTGCCAAAATTGTCGGTTACAAGCATGCTGTCGGTGAGTGCCTTGGCGCGGTCTTCTTGCGAACGCATCCATTCTTCTATGCTGTGAAGGCTGTCTGGCAGGCTCAAATGCGAGTTTACGGCGGTTAAGAAGCTTGCGAGGGGCATTGCAGCGGCCATAGCTGCAAGCGAAATCAACAGCGGCTTGACTTCTACCTTGTGGCTGAGGCAGAGTCCTTCTTTCATTCTGTCGTGAAACAATACCGCGCACAGCAATGCAGGCAAAACGAACATTATCAATGATGTAACTATCTGATAAACACGTATGAATGTTGGGTTGGACGCAGTCTGTTGATAGTCGACGCCTGCCGCCGACGAGTACCAGAGGTTTGCCGCGCTGCCCACAACCAACGCTATCATTATGCATACCAGTGTCACGAACAGCAGAATGCCTATCCTTGCTAATGTTCCAAATTGCTTAAACATAGTTGAAATCTGTAATTTTGTGGCAAATATAGTATTTGGTGCGAAATTATGGAGATTTTTTTTGTTTTTCTCGTAAAAAATCTTGATATTTGATAAACTAAAATTATTTGATTTTTTACTGATTAAACTTTCAAAAATGAAAAAGATTTTATTTCTTATTGCACTGACAATATGCACATTGCAAGGATTTTCGCAACATCGCGGCGGACGCGGCGGATATGTCAACTGGCTCACAATAGCTGTTAAGGGCGGCGGCGGCACTTTTATGATGCTCAACCAAGACCTTAAAAACACCGACAATCTTACTCTTGAGGCTTTTTCGCCTTCGTACTGCTTTGGCGGACGTCTGGGCGTGGTTTTCGGCAACTATGTGGGTGTTTCGTTTGAGTATCTCGGCGGAGGATTCAAGCAGAAATACAGTTGTCAGCTAGAACCTTCAGCCGTGGAGGGCAACTTTGATTTCAAGGCTACCGATATGCTCGCCCTGGTGCGCTATACTGGCGAATATGGTTTCTATGCCGAGTTGGGTCCAAAATTCACAACTATCAAAAAGGCCGAATACACATTCGCTCAGCAGCCTGTTGAAGATGTTAAGCCTTTGTTTAAGGAAAAGAATGTGGCTATTGCGTTTGGTATGGGATTTATGCCCTACAATGGCGACCGTGTGCAGGTAAGTATCGGTGCAAGAGCTGCTTATGGTTTCAAAGATATGGTTGAGGACGACAAAGAACCTTTCTACGACCTCACCTCGCAGCCTGTTACCGCCGAAACCAAAAACCTCAACGTTCAGATTCTCTTGGAGGTCAACTACTTCTTTGCTAAGTTCGGCACTGCCAACTGCGGACGCCACGGCATTGAATTCTTCAAATAACAAGATTTTTTGATACAGAAAAATAACATAATATTATGGCACATAAGACATTAAATGCACTCGACTTTACCGTTAAGACTCTCGATGGCAAATGCACCATTCCTTCGCCCCTCAACCTAAAAAATGCCGACGGCGACGATGAGTACGATTACGTAAAAGACGGCGAACGAATACTTTACGACGCTTCTACCAAGAGCCTCGAAGATTATAAGAAAACGGGCAAGATGCCTATCTCGTTTGAAAAGGCAGGTCCTAAGGAGAAAATCTATTTTCAGCCCGACAAAACCAAGGTGGCTATTGTAACTGCCGGCGGTCTCTGCCCGGGTCTCAACAATGTGATCAAAGGTCTTGTAACTCAGCTCAATCAGCGTTACAAGGTGCACAATGTGGTAGGTATCAGATACGGTTTCCGTGGTTTTACTCCCGGATTCGACCTTGTGCCGCTTACATCCGAAATTGTTGACCGTATTCACCTTCAAGGCGGTAGTTTCCTTGGTTCGTCGCGTGGCGAACAGCCTTCGGAGATGATTGTTGACGTGCTTCAACGTCAGAATATCAACATCCTCTTCTGCATCGGCGGCGACGGTACTCTGCGTGCTGCCAAGTCTATTGCCGAGGAGATTAAAAACCGAGGATTGAACATCGCAGTAGGCTGTGTGCCAAAGACTATCGACAACGATATCTGCTTTATCGACAAGAGTTTCGGTTTTGAAACTGCTTTCTCGGTTGCGTCAGAAATCGTTATCAACGCCCACAACGAGGCAAAGGGTGCTTACAACGGCATTGCAATGATCAAACTTATGGGTCGCGATTCGGGATATATCGCTGCCAACACCGCTCTTGCCACAGGTGAGGCCAACTTTGTGCTGATTCCCGAAATGAAATTCGACCTCTACGGTCCTAACGGCTTTATTACCAAGCTACGCGAGCGTCTCGAAAAGCGTCATCACGCTTTGATAATTGTAGCCGAGGGTGCTGGTCAGTTCCTCTTTGAGGGCGACAACGTAGAGCGCGACGAGAGTGGAAACGTTAAGTATCAGGATATTGGCGTTTTCCTTAAGGCTAAAATTTCAGAGCATTTTGCCAAAGACAAACCTACATACTTGCACCATTCTATCAAGTATATCGACCCGAGTTACATTATCCGCTCGTCGCCTGCCAACAGCAACGACAGTAAGTTCTGCAACCTTCTTTCGCTCAATGCAATACACGCAGCTATGGCGGGAAAGACTGAGTTTGTGGTAGGTCACTGGAACGGCAATTTTACCATTCTACCTATCTCTGCCACCGTGGTAGAGCGCAAGCGTATCAACCTTGAGAGCGAGCTTTGGGGCAACGTGCTCGAAATCACAGGTCAGCCAATCAAGATGATAGCCAATCCCGACGAGTCGGCTCAGCTTGACTATATTCCCCCGCAGAGCAAACCCGCTCCAAAGGGTAAGAAGAAGGAAATTGACTAATTTTCAGTAGGTTTTTCAATCCTTCAATTATTATAAAACCTGCAAATTCTTGCTAATTTTCCAAGAATTTGCAGGTTGTTTTTTCTACTTTATTCTCGCTTATAGAAAATATAATCAGGCTCAGGTTCATCGTCTAATTGCACGTAGACGGGTTTTGGCGTTACGTGGTTGTAGATGGTGAAGGTTTTTTCGGAGCGTGCGGTGAGGATGATGTTGCCGCTGCCGCCGTTGACATTAGTGTGCATTTTGATTGCTCCGGTAAGTTCCTGGTAGTCAAATGTTCCCGAACGGTAGCTGTTGATGGCTTTGTAATAGTAGAATGCATCCTCGTCGATGGTCTCAATGCCCACCTTTTCGATGTATGTGTAGGTTTTGAGTAGTCCGTATTCGTAAAGGTCTGACGAGTCGCGGTGGTAGAACTCTACTGTTTCGGGTATGAGTACCGATTGCGTGCCGTATCCTTTTTCGCTTGAATAGCTGTAAGTTAGGTTGGCTTTTTCATAGTACTTCATATTGCAGCGGCCGCCGGCAAAGCGTGAGTTTTTAAACACGTGGCAGTCGTTGTAAGTGCCGTCCATAAAGTCGTTGTCTACCGCAAAATTCTCGTCGGTGAGCAGCAGTTCGCCATCGTAGATAAGTTTTGGGGAAACAAACTGCATTACCAATGTTAGCGAATTGTTGTTTTTTTCTTTGTATCGGGTAATGTAGCCATTATGATCAACGTAACATTCTGAAA
Organism: Bacteroidales bacterium; assembly: GCA_017645985.1. GTDB lineage: Bacteria > Bacteroidota > Bacteroidia > Bacteroidales > UBA3824 > UBA3824. The sequence continues at coordinate 22,137 of JAGCNK010000200.1, forward strand.
ACCACACCGAATAGCTGTCGTAAAAAGAAACTGTGCAGTTGACGATTGGATTTAGGCGGTAGTAGTGCTTTTCTGTCGAGATGTCGTCGAACGAAACGTTGAAGCGGAACATGTCGGCGTGTGCGGGATCGTCGTCGTAGTATTCGCGGTAAGTCTTGTCTTTTTCAATATCGTACGATACTTCTAAATTTTCCACCTTTTTGGGCATAACTCCCTCAAAATAAGCGTGCTTGTCGAGATTATGGATGTCGAAGCGCACTTGGTCGCCGTCGTGAAGTATGGTTTTGATATTGTAACGTCCTGGTATTGTGTCGCATACCGAGATTTCTTCCACAAGTTCGCCGTTTACAGTTAGTTCCACAAGCGCGGTGTTCAATTCTCTTGCTTTGTCCATTCCTGTTTCGGTGATTAGCAGATAGTTAGAGTCGCTATCGGAATAGATGATACCGTTGGCGCAGAGCACTCCCACGGTGCTGTCGGCGTTTAGCGGAATGTCTTCCTTGCAGGCTGTGCCAAGGGTGATGATGGCAAGTAATATGTAGAGTTTTTTCATTGTGTTTTCAGATTTAGATTTTGTAAGTAAATGTAAACGAGGGTATTATAGGTAGGATGGTGATTTTTCTAAGTTCGAGATATTTGATAGGATTGAGCGGGTCGGCGGGATTTTCCTTCTCCTTTACCTTAGAGAATGCGAAATTGGGGTTCTTGGCGTTGTAGGCGTTGTAAACCGACACGTTGAAAATTCTTTCGCAGTGCTTTTTCTGTTTGTGAAAGTTGATGCCCACGCAGAGAATGTGCGACGGCGGAAGTGTGTAGTTGTTGCGGTTGTCCACATAGGCTATGTTGTCGGTTTGGATACCCTCTTTTGGGGCGTATTTGAGCGGACCTTCCCAATCCCACGAGTTGTTGTAGGGGTCAACGCCCGAGGGCAGCATCAGCGACTCTTGCGAAAGTGAAATTGTGGCGTGCGAACCAGAGAAGTATGTCCAGTTGGCGTCGATGTCGATATGGTCGTTGATTTTTTGCGAATAGACTATGCTGATATTGTGTCGGCGGTCGTAGGAGAATGGAAACGGACGTCCGTTGTTTACTCCCGAGCCGTTGTCAAAATCCCGGTCGGCTTTTGACAGCGTGTACGAAATCCATCCTGTGGCCTTGCCTTCGGTGCGTTTGGCGAGTATCTCGATACCTTTTGAACGTCCTTCGCCCATTGCCACCATCTGCTGCCAGTTGCCCGAGAAACCCATAAAGCTCATTCCGTCTTTGTATTCGAGCACGTTGTGGAGC
>JAGCNK010000201.1 GCA_017645985.1 Bacteroidales bacterium
CTCTACGGCTGGTGCAACAAAAACCAAAAACCCGACGGCACACCTTATAATATATACAACGACGGTTTGAAAATCTACGTCACCATCAACTCGCGTATGCAGCAGTACGCCGAGGAGGCAGTAGAGATGCACATGGGCAAGGGTTACAAAACAGTGAGCGGAGGCAAGAACGACGCAGTTCAGGACCTTTTCAACCGCATAGAGATGAAGAGATTGAAAAATCCGCCGTTCAGCTGGCGACTCAACAAAAAACAGATTGACCAGATTATGAACTCAGCCATCAAGTACACCGACCGCTGGAGAGCCGGAATAAAAGCAGGTAAGGATTCTATCGAAATAATGAAGGAGTTTAACACTCCCACACAGATGACAGTGTTCACATGGCACGGAATCAAGGACACAGTGATGTCGCACTTGGACTCAATCAAATATTTCAAATCGTTTATCCGCTGCGGTATGATGAGTATGGAGCCCGGCACAGGCTATGTACGCGCATACGTGGGCGGCATCAACTACCAGTTCTTCAAATACGACCATGTGTCGCTCGGACGCCGTCAGGTAGGTTCCACATTCAAGCCGTTTATCTACACTATGGCTATGATGCACGGTTTCCAGCCGTGTCACAAGGTGGCAAACGTGCCCTACTCGTTTGAAATGCCAGCAGGACAAGAACCTCCCACATACACACCCCGCTACTCCTCATCGTCGAAAGACAACCAGATGATTACCATCAAGACCGGTCTTGCCCTCTCGCTCAACCAGATTTCGGCATGGGCGCTCAAGCAGACCTCGCCCGAGCAGGTTATCAACCTTGTGAGGATGCTGGGTATCACCGCTCCCATCGACCCCGTGTACTCGATATGCGTGGGCGCAGGAGAAATCAAGCTGAAAGAGATGGTGGCAGCCTACTGCGGATTTGCCAACAAAGGTATGTACACATCGCCCGTGATGGTGCTCAGAATTGAGGACAAAAACGGCAACGAGATAGCATCGTTCACAGCCAAACACCAGGAAGCAATCGACGAAACCACAGCCTACAAGATGGTGGAAATGCTCCGTGGCGTAGTTCAGGGCGGTACTGCAGGACGTCTGCGCCGCGATTTCGGACTCACCAACGACATAGGCGGCAAAACCGGAACCACCAACCTCTGCGCCGACGGATGGTTTATGGGCATCACCCCAAAACTCGTTACAGGCGTATGGGCAGGCGGCGAGGAACGCTCTATCCAGTTCTCAAACGGCGAGTTAGGACAAGGCTCGCGTATGGCTCTGCCCGCCTGGGGTATCTATATGAAAAAGGTATACGACGACCCCGTGCTGTCGCAGATATACTCGCGCGACGACAAGTTTGAAGCTCCCGCCGGGTACAACGCCAACGCCGGATGCAACGACGACGCCGGCAGCAACGAGACACTGGAGTCGGAGATCAACAACTCGTTCTCCGAGTCGATAGAAGATTATTAAAATTTCGTTTCCATAGTATGGCACAGATCACCCCATCAAAGTTAATCTCCTTATCATCAGCGGTGGTCTGTGCCTTTTTTGTATGCCAAAGCTGCGTACACAAATACGAATTCCATCTGGAACAGCCCAAAGACACCACAGTGGTGATAGAGGGCATGATAACCAATGAGAACAAGCGTCAGATAGTATACGTGTCGCAAGTGTCGAGATACGACAACAACCGTCGCGCTCCAGTGTCGGGAGCGATGGTGGCAGTTACGGCGTCGAACGACAGTACGTACTACTACTTCGAAGATACTTTAAACCTGGGCACGTATGTATCTGAATATCCGTTTATTGGAGTTGCAGGAAATATTTATTACCTCAACGTGAAAGTAAACGGAAGCACCTACACAGCCGAAAGCAACATGCTGCCCGTAACCCCTCCCGAAAAAATCAAGTTTACACGGAACGAGAGCGGAATGTTGAGCATAGCCCACGTGGCGGAGAGCTTTGTGGCTGACAATCCTGCCATGTACACCGTGGATTTAGACTGGAGCGGCGTGGACGGATACAAAGAATACGACCCAAAAAACACCAGGGCAAGACTCTACTACTATTCGCTCACAACGGTGGACGTAAGCCAGCTGTTCGCCCCCAAAATAGAGAAAATAGAGTTTCCCGAAGGCACGCAGGTGATAGAGCGCAAATACTCCATCGACCACAATTACGAGCTGTTTCTGCGCTCGCTGCTAACCGAAACTCAATGGTGCGGCGGTTATTTTGACGAAGCCCACGGAAACCTTCACACCAACATATCAAACAACGGCGCAGGATACTTTTCGGCATGCACCATAGCAGCTGACACAGTTTACGCAAAGTAAACAAATTAACATTAAATTAACACAAAAGGTGCAGTTTTCACAGAAATTAACAGTTAATTTGCACCGATAAATAAAACAAACAATAATTCTTTAAAAAACACAAAAGATGAAAAAAATCAATTATTTAGCAATGATTGCCTTCTTGATGGCAATGTTCTGCACAGTATGCACTTCTTGTAAAGACGACGACGATGATGACAACGCCTCATCTTCATTAATTGGTACATGGAAATCAGTTTCTACTACATACATAGATGATGAAGGAAAAGAAGTAACTGATAATGACACAGACGAAGAATACGATTTGTTGATCTTCACAGAAGACAAAGTAACAAATGAATTTTACTTCGATGGAAAAAAGAGTGGTGATATGACATTTCCTTACGAAGCTAAGGGAAACAAAATATATATGATGGGAGAAGAAGCAGAATTCTCTATTAGCGGCAACACTCTTACAATAAAGACAGATGACGAAGAGGACGGTCCATTAACTCAAGTATATAAACGTCAGTAATCAATTAATCACACACAATAAAAAAGCCGGGCTGAAAAGTCCGGCTTTTTTTGTTGAACCAATTATTACCTTTTCGAAAATATCCCGCCGCGTGCTAACGACGCTGCGAGGCCTTGTTATCTTCGAGCATCTTTTTCATTGTAATCTGCAACTGTTCGCACTGCTCAGCTGCTTTTTCGGCAAAATCCTCGCCCTGGCTTGCGTAGATTATCTGGCGCGAAGAATTGACAAGCAATCCGCAGGTATCGTTCATACCGTAGCATGAAACATCCTCAAGGCTGCCGCCCTGTGCGCCTACGCCGGGAACAAGCAAGAAATTGTTTTTGGCAATCTTTCTTACCTGCTGAAACTTGTAAGCCTGTGTAGCACCGCAGACAAACATTATCTGATCCTGAGTGCCCCAAAGCTGACCGTATTTGAGGGTCTTCTCAAATATATATTCGTTGGATTCTTTTTCCTGGATAACTTGGAAATCCGATGCGCTGGGGTTGGATGTGAGCGCAAGAATAATCACCCATTTGCCTTCGTATTCGAGATAGGGAGTTACCGAATCGCGTCCCATATAAGGCGAAACTGTTACGGCGTCGAAAGGCATCTGCTCAAAAAATGTGCGTGCGTAGAGCTTAGATGTGTTGCCAATGTCGCCACGCTTGCAGTCGGCAATGAGGAAAATACCGGGATACTCCTTTTTAATATATTCGGCTGTCTTTTGGAGGGCTCGCCAGCCTTCCACACCCATCGACTCATAAAAAGCGGTGTTGGGCTTGTATGCCACTGCGTACTGCTGTGTGGCGTCGATTATGCGCTTGTTGAACTCAAAAATGGGCTCTTTTTCGCGCAAAAGGCAGTCGGGAATCTTGGTGATGTCGGTGTCGAGACCCACACAGAGAAACGAATTCTTTTTCTGTATCTTATTGTAAATGTCGCGGTAGTTCATCTCTTTACGTTTGTTGATTGTTATACCAAAAGTTATTTAACAAAAATGTTACCAATTTTTATTTCGCAACAGAAAATTTTTACTCGTCGAATCCGCTTGCTTTCAATCGTTCTGCGTTTTCGGCAATCTGCAGTTTTTCGATAAGCTCGTCGATTTCGCCGTCCATAACCACAGGCAGGTTGTAGAGCGTGAGGTTGATACGGTGGTCGGTGACACGGCTCTGCGGATAGTTGTAGGTACGGATTTTGGCGCTACGGTCGCCGGTGGAGACCATAGTCTTGCGCTGCGACGATATGCTGTCGAGGTATTTCTGATACTCCATAGCGTACAAGCGGCTGCGGAGCTCCTTCATAGCCTTGTCGAGGTTTTTGAGCTGCGATTTCTCATCCTGACAGGTAACCACAATGCCCGAAGGAATGTGGGTAAGGCGAATGGCAGAGTATGTGGTGTTGACGCTCTGTCCACCAGGACCCGACGAGCAGTAGGTGTCTTTGCGGATGTCGGCGGGATTGAGTTCGATATCAAACTCACCAGCCTCAGGCAATACCACAACCGATGCTGCCGAAGTGTGAATACGTCCCTGTGTTTCGGTTTGCGGCACACGCTGCACACGGTGAACGCCCGATTCGTATTTGAGAATACCGTAAACACCTTCGTTGCTCGACGATACTGTAAACACGATTTCTTTGTAACCGCCCATTGTGCCTTCGGTAAAACGCGAAACTTCGATTTTCCAACGACGTTTTTCGCAATATTTGGTGTACATACGGTAGAGGTCGCCTGCAAAGATGGCAGCCTCGTCGCCACCTGTACCGCCACGGATTTCTACAATGGCGTTTTTGTCGTCTTCGGCTTCTTTGGGGAGAAGCATAATTTTAATCTCCTCCTCGCGGGCGGGAAGACTTTCGGTGAGCGAATCGAGTTCCTCTTTCGCCATCAGACGCATTTCTTCGTCGGTTTCGGTTTTGAGAATCTCTTTTGCCTCATCAATGTTGGCAAGCACGGTTTTGTACTCTTCGTATGTATGTATAAGCGGTTCAAGTTCTTTAAACTCTTTATTGAGAGCCACATAGCGTTTCATATCCGACATTGCGTCGGGGTCGTTGACGAGTTTTTGCACTTCGTCGAAACGCTGTTTTACGCCTTCGAGTTTGGCGAGTATAAGGTTTTCTGCCATTTTATTATAATGTGTAGATTATTCGTAAATAAATTCGCCGTATTGACTACGGATTGTAACTTGCTTTTTGTCGGCGGCTTCCACGTGTCCGATGATTTTGGCGTCGATACCAAACGACTGCGAAATTTTGATAATATCCTGCGCGGTGTTGGCATCGGTGTAAATTTCAAAACGGTGTCCCATATTGAAAACCTTGTACATTTCGCGCCAAGGTGTGCCGCTCTCTTTTTGAATAATGGAGAATAGCGGAGGAGTGTCGAAGAGGTTGTCTTTTACCACATTTACCTTGTCGATAAAGTTGATAACCTTGGTTTGTGCGCCGCCCGAGCAGTGAATCATACCGTTGATTTTGCTGCGGAAACGGTCAAGTATTTGTTTAACTACGGGTGCATAAGTTCTTGTGGGAGAGAGAACAAGTTTGCCTGCATCTACGCTCAGTCCGTCGATTTTGTCGGTGAGGAAATAAGAACCTGAATATACGAGGTCGGCGGGAATGGCGTGGTCGTAGGTTTCGGGGAATTTTTCTGCCACCATCTTGCTGAACACATCGTGACGTGCCGAGGTGAGACCGTTGCTGCCTGTGCCACCGTTGTAAGCGGTTTCGTAAGAAGCCTGTCCAAACGAGGCGAGACCCACGATAACGTTTCCGGGCTTGATGTTGCACGAAATCACATCGCTGCGTTTCATACGGCATACCACTGTGCTGTCAACGATGATGGTGCGAACAAGGTCGCCCAC
>JAGCNK010000202.1 GCA_017645985.1 Bacteroidales bacterium
ACTCTGTAAGATATGGATTTCGGATTCTCTACATAAGAAGCCCGCTCGATAGATTTCGACAAGTTCGACGGAAGGATTCTCCGCTACGTGCTTCAATATGAGCCGTCGCTGTTGGTATGCCTTTCTTGCGGAGGCTGCACAGCCACTTGCAGCGCGGGAAACCTCACCGATTTTAATATCCGCCGTTTGCAACTTATGCTGCGCCGCGGCGAGGTAGAAAACCTCCAAACCGAAATCAATAAATGTATGCTTTGCGGCAAATGCCTTTTGGTATGTCCGCGTGGCGTTAACCTGCGAAACGTGGTGATGCTTATCAAAAAAGCCCTCGTTCACTTTAAAAATCAGGAGAACTAACTATGGAATTTAAAGACTTGTTTTATTACCCCTTTATATTAGGCGCAATTTACCTCTTTGGTGTGGTAATTTGGCGTTTTACCAAGTGGTTTATAGGCCTTAGCAAAATCGACAAAATCCGTGTGCGCATAGGATTGTTTTCTAAAAAGACCCTCAAATCTATTTGGGAAAGCATCCGCGAAGGATTGTTGCACCGTAATGTATTCCGCAACAATAAGTTGCTCGGATATATGCACATGTCGTTGGCGTTTGGATGGTTTTTGCTCATTGTGGTAGGCCATTTTGAGGCGTCGAGTTACCACGGGTCAATGTTTTTCCCGTTTCAGCATTCGGTATTTTTCCGTTATTATGTAACTGATAATGTGGATTTTCCGGGGCACGTTTTCTTTGCCTACGCAATGGAAATACTCCTGTTTTTTGTGCTCAGCGGCGTAATGCTGGCATATTTTAAACGTTTCCGCAGTAAGGCTTTCGGTATGAAACGCACCACTCGTATGCGCTACGGCGACCGCATTGGTCTCACCGCTCTTTGGTTGATTTTCCCGATGCGTTTCCTTTGCGAAACATTTACCGCAGGCGTTTATCACAACGGAAGTCCCATTTTCAACAATATAGGCGAGGCATTTGCTTCGTTGGGAAATCTTGAACCGTGGCTCAATCCGCTGTGGCTCACATATTCTATTGTGCTCGGAGTGTTTTTTGTGGCGTTGCCTTACACAAGGTATATGCACATTCCTGCCGAAATCAACTTGATTTTCCTTCGCAATTGGGGCGTAACGCTCAAAGAACGTCGCGTAAACACCTACACATTGGCTCAGGTTTACAGTTGTTCGCGCTGCGGTATCTGTATTGATGCTTGTCAGTTGAACCTTGCCGGTATCAAAAACTCGCAATCGGTTTACGTGCTCAAAAATATCCGCAACAAAAACCTCACCGACGAAGTGCTTTTCAACTGCCTGATCTGCGGCAAATGTCAGGAGGCTTGCCCGGTGGGTATCGACGTAAACAAACTGCGTATTACTCAGCGTATTGAAACCACTCGTCAATACAATTCAAGTTACGACTACCTCAAAACCTCTGAGGCTAAAAAAACCGACATTGTATACTTTGCCGGCTGTATGACTCACCTTACACCAGCCATCAAAAAGTCTATGCTTCAAATACTTGACGCCGCCGGTGAAAACTATTGGTTTATGGACGAACACAAGGCTCCCTGCTGCGGACGTCCGCTTATGACCGCCGGACAGTTCGACGCCGCTCAAAAACTCATCGACACCAACACCAAGATGATTTTGGATTCGGGCGCAAAAAAACTGCTCGTTACCTGTCCTATATGTTACAAGGTGTTTAAAGAAGACTACACATTGCCCAACGTTGAGGTTGTACACCATTCAGAATATATTCTCGACCTTGTTAAGCAAGGCAAAATCACCCTCAAAGCCTCCGACAAAAAGGTGGTTTATCACGACCCCTGCGAACTTGGACGTGGCAGCGGCATCTACGCACAACCTCGCGAACTTCTGTCACAGAGCGTAACCGTAAAACCCATTGCCCACGAGCGCGAAAAGGCACTTTGCTGTGGCGGTTCGCTCTCAAACCTCAAAATCTCTATGGACGAGCGCAGCGTGCTCTCCGCCCAAGTGATGAACGAGTTTGCAGCCTACAACCCCGACTACGTGGTAACCTCCTGCCCCCTCTGCAAGAAAACCTTCGCTAAAACCGACATTCTTCCGGTAAAAGACCTTGCCGAGGTAGTGGTGGAGAATATGGAGAAATAAAAAATAAGTAATAAAAAAAAGCCCTGTTGAGTTCAACAGGGCTTTTTTTTAATATATCTGTTTCTATTCTACCACAATCTTAAAGCCCGACTTGCTGCCGCCGTTGATCAGTGCGCCAGAATAGTAGCCGCTGGGCAGTGTTACGCTAATGGTCTTGCCTACCTGAGAGATACGTTTTACGAGAGTGCCATTGTTGGTGTAAATAAGTATTTCGGCGCCAGCGTAGAAGCTTTCGTCAAATCCATTTTCGTCTACAAGCTGCAATGTAAACGGCACATTCGCCTTGGCGGGATTGGGATAAACCTTTACAGAGGCTATCGAGCGTTTCCCTACCAAACCCTTACCTGCCAACGGGCAAGTTTTAAGCTTGATACCAGCATTGGTAGTAATATCTACGTAGTACACGCCGTCGAGGTCTTTGTACTCTTCGGTATAGTACTGGCGGTTGTGAAATTTATTACTGCTTGGAATTGGTTCGCCGTTCTTGTACCATTGATATGCTGTAAACAGGCTGTCTTTGTTGTCTACAAATATTACATTTTTGTAGAGATACTTCACCACATCTCTTGCCATATTGAGGTTAAGGACAAACTGATACGGTTCAGAAACCACGTCACCTGTTTCATCAACAAATACTAAATAGCCTGTATATTCGCCTGGAACAACACCTGAAGGCACAACGATGTCTACCACGTATTCACCATCATTGCCTTGAGAAACTTTGCCATTCTGCTCTTTTAATACATCTGATTTCTCAAAAGTAACTTTGTAATACTCTGCCACACCTTCAACCACCTCGAAATTCAAAGCCACGCTTCCGTCACCCTCGGCGCAGAACTTAACTTCGTCGTCCATAGGGCTGATTTTTTCAGGCAGTTGAGCTTCAGGCCTTTTTAAAATAGCGCCCTCGCCTCGTATGAGGAAATCTGACTGAGTTGTCATAACATCATTTTCACCCCCAAAAATGAAATTATCGTCAACATGGTAAGTGACAACAATGTCGTAAGGTCCTCCTATTTCACGGATTGGACGCCCCTCTTGATTGATATATTGAGCTTTTTCAATTGTAACAGTTACCTTAAGAATATCAGATATTTCGTAAACAAATGAATTTGCTTTTAGTTTGCAATCATAATTACCTTCTTCATAATATTTTTCCCTTACAACGCAATCTTTGATTTTAGTTTCAATCGCACTCTTTTCTTCGTCGGTGAGCGGTCGGGGTGTGATTGTTCCATTTGTCAATATCATAGTGTTGTTATCTTCGGGCAACTTAAAATGACGAGCATCTCCGCCGTCGAGCTCGAATGAATACGCCACCTCTTTTGCTACATCTTCGTCGGGAGTGACAAAAGATGCTCCTGTGAAAGTTAATTGCACTTCCTCGTTGCTGGCTAATTCATCTTCTTCAGAAAAAGAAAAACCCACATCGTTAAGAAGTTCTAGAAGTTCTTTAGGAATATCCGTAGTGCCGTCGTACTCTTTTCGCACTTTAAAATTCTCATCCGTTAACTGAGGATTAACAACGCGCGGAGTGATTGATCCTTTTTTTTCTAAGATTGTTATCGAATTGGCAGCACTCCAAAGATACAATTTACCATTACGAAAAAACGAATTTCCATTCGGTTGAACTACAATATTTTTGTTGCTACCCACATCAGAAGCTGCTTCGTTGTTGTTGGGTTTGTCCGGATCTTGGTATTCGATAGCACTAAGAGGCACATCTAAGCTAATGGGAGACCCACCGTTGTACATTGGTTGATTGTCTGTGCTATAAACATAAATACCGGCATCGTATTCTCTTTCAAGCTCGATTACTCCGCATATATAGTCGATAATATCTTGATCTTTATCTGCATAGCTATATTCTTTAACTTTTAAATAATCTCTCCAGTAGTAGCTAAAGTCACCATCAATAAAAGGGGTATTATATTCGTCACAAAAAACCAATTTTTTCTTTTGATCCAAAAGAGGATTAGTTCCATTATAATCAATAGCTGGATTACCAGAAAACTCACCTCCTGAAATAGACACATTTTTACAATCAGCATCTATTTTCAAAGCCGAAGATGATTCTAACCCAATGAACTTACCTCCAGTAATTTCCAAGGACGCAGATGCGTCAAGTTGTATAAAAGACTGCAATTCATCATCGTCGTCTGCATTTATTGTCAGTTTGCGGCCATTTCCCACAGAGATAGCTAACACATCCTTAACACTGCAACCTGTTAAATCAATTACAAAATCGTTGTTTGAGATGTTTATAGGGTCATTGTTTGCGACGTTTATGATAGGTTTATCCTTCAATGCTTTGATTGTGACCAAAACATTTTGTGAATTATAATTATATTCCAAAGCTTGTTTTAAACATGTGAAATACTTTGTTTTGTTATCGTACTTTGCCTGAAAAAAACTTTCTCCCGAACAGCCATATCTAGGATAAGGTTTGTCAATAATATATACGCCATCAGCGTAATCGACAATATGTTTTTCATCATCATCCACTGCAATTAATACACAATAAGGTTCACATTCAAGGGCAGTTAGATTGGACACAGGCTTTACACTGGCGTAATCGGTTTCTCCTTTATCAGCTTTGGTGTGGTCATATTGACAACCCGTAATATCTGTACCATTGCCAAGATAAACTTTAAATGGTTCGCCGTATGGGTTAGAGTTATCAATAATAGAATACTCCATATTATCCTCCTTATCCTCATCTGTGAGTTTATATGTTGTTTCTATCTTAACACCTATCAATTGCACATTGCCATTAAGTTTTAACACATCATACTCGCTGGATTTTATTGTTGCGTTAGTACCTTTAATAATGACACCAGTCGATGGGTATAGAAACCGATTATCAAGATCCAATGTATAAACATTCAAATCAAATGTTATGGGATTTTGAATTGAGAAATCATATTCACTTTCCAGTATTCTGTAATCTTGCAACAGAGTCAACGTTGTATTCCCATCTCCATTCGAGTTTATATAAGATAAGGCTCCTGTAAAAGTTGTATAATTTCCCACCACCGTGCCGTTTTGCTCAATTTTAAACTGCCCATACGAAAATTTCGCAGTAGAAAACAAAACAGCCACTATGAGCAAAAATATCCTTATCGATGTTGGTAAAAAAATCTTCTTCATATTCGTAAAAAATAAAAGTATCTATTAATTCGGTTAATAACAATTTCAGTAGCAACAAAGCATAGTTATGGCTACCATAATTAAGACGAGAAAAATACTACAAATCCGTGTTTCTATACGTTAAGTTATTATTAAATTTATAGAATTAAAAACACCATTGATACAAAAATAATTGTTGATTAATGAATAATGAACCAAAATCTTAATTACCTTTGCGAAAACAAACAAAAAAACAATATGGAAGAAAAGAAGTCATCTTACAAATGGAAATTCTCCAAAATAGGCGGCGTTACCCGTGTGAGCATCGAATCGGGCGACGATATTGCTCATTTGGACGAACTTGACGAAAAAATGTGGACAGTGCTCAGCTGCCCTACATCGGGTTTGGAGTTCGACGACAAGACCCTTGAAATGATCGACGCCGACAAAGACGGCAAAATAAGAGTGCCCGACGTGGTAACCACCGCAAAATGGATTACCAACGTGATTACCGACAACAATCTGCTGCTAAAACACAATTCGGAGATTAAGCTATCCGACATCAACCAAAACTCCGACGAGGGACAAAAACTCTACAAATCGGCAAAGCAGATTCTCGCCAACCTCCAAAAAGAGAAAGACTCTATCTCTATCGAAGACACCTCCGACACTATCGCCATTTTTGCAAAAACTCAGTTTAACGGCGACAGCATCATCACCGAAAAATCTACCGACAGCGAGACTCTCCAAAAAATAATTCACGCCATTATTGAAACCACTGGCTCTCAACAAGACCGCAGCGGCGAACCCGGCGTTGACAAAGACCTTGTGGAAAAATTCTATGCCGAATGTGCCGACTACGACGCTTGGCATTCGCAATCGATATCAAACGCTGCCTCTATCCTACCCTACGGCGGCGACACCGAGGCTGCTCTCAATGCCTACAATGCTGTAAAAACCAAGGTAGACGACTATTTTGTACGCTGCAAAATGGTGGCTTTCAACAAAGACACTTGCAACGCCCTTGAAATTCAATTAGACGAACTCACCAAAATATCTGGCGAAAACCTCGCCGACAATATCGACAAGATTGCCGCTTATCCCCTTGCCCGCATCACCGAAAATAATGTCCTCAACCTTACACAAGGCATCAACCCCGCTTGGCAGGGCAAGATGGCAGAGGTTAAACGCCTTATTTTCGACATCGATTTTGCTGGCAAAGAGCAGATTACCGAGGCTGAATGGAACTCCATAGCCGCCAAATTTGCCCCCTACACCGCTTGGAAGGCTGATAAGAAAGGCGCGTCGGTAGAATCGCTCGGCGATGACACTATTAAACAGATTGTTGCCGAAAACCGCAAGCAGGATATTCTCGACCTCATCGACAAGGATGCCGCTCTTAAAGACGAATCGGATTCTATACTTTCGGTTGACAAATTGCTGCACCTCTGCCGCGATTTCCATATTTTCTTGCGCAACTTTGTAACATTCACCGACTTTTACGACCGCGAGTTCAAGGCTATTTTCCAAGCCGGCACACTGTTTATCTACCAGCGTTCGTGCGACCTCTGTATCAAGGTGGCAGATATGGGCAAACACGGTGCTGATATTGTTTCGTCAGGCATTTACCTGCTATACTGCGACTGTGTAAACAAGGTGAAAAACAAGACAATGCAGATAGCCGCCGCTGTTACCGATGGCGACATCGACAACCTTATGCCCGGCAAGCACGCCATTTTCTACGACCGCGACGGTCTCGACTGGGACGCTACCGTTACCAAAATTATTGACAACCCGATTAGCATCCGTCAAGCATTCTGGACACCATACCGCAAGGTAAGCAAGTTTATCGAAGAGCAGGTAACCAAGTTTGCCGCCAGCAAAGACGAAAAAATGACTGGCGATACTCTCGGCAAAATTTCAGAAGCCGGCACAAAACTCACCGAAAAACCTGCTGACGGAGCTACTCCTCCCGCCGACCCGCTGTTGAGCGAAAAGAAACAGGCGTTCGACATTGCCAAATTCTGCGGAATTTTTGCCGCTATCGGTATGGCTCTCGGTATGATTGGCACTTTCTTGGCTTCGGCTGCAACAGGTTTCTTGGCTCTGTCGATTCCAAAGATGATTTTGGCAATAATTGGAATCTTGCTGCTGATTTCAGGACCATCGATGTTTTTGGCTTGGCTCAAACTGCGCAAACGCAACCTCTCGCCTATCCTCAATGCCAACGGCTGGGCCCTGAACTCCGCCACCAAAGTTAACACGCTCTTTGGCGCAACATTTACGCAACTTGTAAAATTCCCAGTTATCGGTGTAAAAGACCCATTTGTAAAGAAAAAATCAAAACTCCGTTTCCTCTGGTGGGGTCTTATAATACTTGCCATATTATTTATAATATGCTACTTAAA
>JAGCNK010000203.1 GCA_017645985.1 Bacteroidales bacterium
ATAACCAACCTTCTAACTAAAAAATTTAACTGTGAGTTATCACAACTCTTGATAAAAAGATTTCTTTTACTGGATGCAAAGTAACAGCAAAAATGGGCGAGGCGTTAGGATTTTAAGGTCAAAAATTAGGATTTTCGTTGTATTTTCACAAAAATCCTAATTTTTTTTGCGATATTGGGTGGGTGTGATGCCGCAAATTTGTTTGAAAACTCGAGAAAAATACGATACGTCGTCGAAACCGCATTTCATAGCTATATCGCCAATTGGAGTTAAAATGTCGTTGTCGAGCATACTTTTGGCAATGCCTATGCGCATCTGTATGATGTATGCGGTGGGATTCATACCCGTAACGGCTATTATCTTGCGGTTGAGCTGCGAACGGCTCATACACATATCTGACGCAAGGCTCTCCACGTCGGGACGACCGTTGTGCATTGCCGAAACAATCTTGTCGTTGAGCTTGAGAATAAACTCCTGGTTCTTGACCGAAACGGCTGAACTTTTCTCCTCCTGCTCGGCATTGTCAACGCTCTCGGGCTGATTGTCAGCGGCTTGGGGTTCGTCGGTAGTGGCGGCGATGGCAAATTTCTGACGCAGACGGCGGTAGTTGTCCAAAATGGTCTTGATGGTAGAAAGCAGTTCCTCAGAGTTAAAGGGTTTGTAGAGATAAGCATCCGCACCTGCCTCAATACCACGTATTTTGTCATCGATGTTGGTTTTGGCGGTAACCATAATAACAGGAATGTGCGAGGTAACGCCGTTTTCCCTGACTTTTTTGGTAAGGGTATAGCCGTCCATTCCGGGCATCTTCACATCGGTGATAATAATGTCGGGCAGAGTCTGCACAGCTTTTTCATAGCCGTCCTCGCCGTTGAACGCGTAAGTGACGTTGTACATGCTGTTGAGCTCGCTGCCGATAAAGTACGAGATGTCGGAATCGTCTTCGATGATGAGAATGTCGCACTGGCTGTCGGGCGACGAGTGGGCTGCTATTCCTGCTATCAATGCCTTCTCCTCGCTGTCGAAAAGCTCTTTTACAGGCAGTTTCACGGTAAAGGTGGTTCCGTTGCTGCCGTCGCTACTTACCGAAACATTGCCGCCGAGAGCCTCAGTACAGATTTTTACAAGCGAAAGACCCACGCCTGTGCCTGTTCCCGGGTCGGTTTCGCCGGCACGGTAGAATGTGTCGAATATGTGTGGAATATGCTCCGGCTTGATGCCCTTGCCGGTGTCTGACACGCTCAGCACAAAATTCTTGTCCTCAAAACGGCTTGTAACATCTATTCTGCCGTATTCGGGCGTGTATTTGATAGCGTTTGCCACAAGGTTGGAGACAATTTTTTGCAGATATTCGGGCTCAATCATAGTTATGAGCGTGTTTTCGCGCGGACGGTAGCCGAGGGCGATGTGTTTTTCGTTGGCGTAATAATCCAGACCTTCCACTATCATGCGGATATTCACCACGATGTCGCCTTTTTGGAGCTTCGGCGGGTCGATGGCTGATTTTATCTTTGAAATATCCAACAGACTGTTTATCAGCGTCAAAAGGCGGTTGCCCTGACGCTCGATGCGTTCGCCCGAGGCCTTGGCTTCCGACTCGTCTTTTTGCAACCGGCGGGCAAGTCCGAGTATCACGGTAAGCGGCGTGCGAAACTCGTGGGTGATATTGGTGAAAAACTCCTCGCGCAACTGTTGAATTTTTTTGGTAAGTTGCTGTGAGCGGGTTTTGATTTTTATTATGTAGATAAGACCCAATATAATGATAATCATTGATATAAGTATCACCAATGTAGTTATCACTATGCGGTGGTTTTCTTTAACCTTTTCTTCGTTGATAAGTTGAAGCTTGTCGGTTTCGTATTTGATGCTGTAGTGGGATAGTTGAATGGCAGTTTCTTCGCGATACATACTGTCGGCAAGAAAAGTGTAACGTTCGAGATATTTAAGAGCAAGTGCGGGGTCGGTTTCTTTTAGACTTGCAGCTAATCCGCGACAAGCATTTTTTTCGTTGTAAGAATTACCCGTTTTTTTAGTAAGTTGCAGAGCTTCAGTATAATACTTTGCAGCCGCTTCGTTGTCGCCACGGTGCTGATTTATTCTACCCATCTGAATATAGCAGATGGCAAGCGAATGGTAATTGTGAGCAGAATCTATCAATGGTATTGCTTTGCGAAGTATTTTTTCGGCTTTTGAAAGGCTATCTAATGCAATGTAAGTTTCCGACAATTGCGAAAGGCGAACGGCAGCTTTGGCATCACGATGTTCGGCACTGTCGATTTGATATGCCTGATATGCAAAGCGATACGATTCGTGAGGATTGTTCATTTTCATGTAAATTTCCGAAGCCATGCCAAGACGTATTGCCATTTTGTCGCCACGGTTTAGTTGTTTTTCGGTGTCGATGGCTTCAAGAATAAACCTTTCTGCCGCTTTTGGCTGACCAATAGCAAGATACAATGCTGCCAAATTGCTCAACGACGACGACAAATTAGCCAAATTGCCCGAAATGGAATCCAACTTGTAACACTCTGTTTGATAAACTAATGCATGAGGGAAATCGCCTTTTACTTGCAAACTTATGGCAAGCGTGTTGAGCACATCGCCAAGATAAGTGGTATTGTTTTGAGCACGGCAAAGGTCGAGTGCTATCTGATTGTAATATACACTTTTATCAAAATTGTTGTCGTAATAATACCAAGTGCCCACCCACGAAAGAACTGCAATTTGCATATCGGTGGTGTCGGCGTTGGCATAAATGTATGTAGTGTCGGTAAATTCTTCGCGGTCGAGGTAGGCAAACAATTTGTCGGCTGCCACAACTCGCTCATTTCCTTTGCTTTGAGCAAAAAGATTGTAGTAATAATCTACGCTGTCGATCTGCGCAAATGTAGTTTGCAGCGCAACAAATAAAAGTATCGATAGTAAAAGAAACCGTTTCATCGTTTTATAATCATCAGCAAAGGTGGAAAAAAAATATTAGAATAAAAAATATTTTATACATTTGCGCAAAATCCGTATCAAAAATGACCACGAATAAACACTTTTATATAATAGTATTTTTGGTGTTGGCTGCATTCATAGCTTGCGACAAATTGGTTGACGACAATATTAATGCAGTTACCGACGACAGCGACAACTGCGACTTTTTTCTTGCCGAAGAGCCTGAAATGTACGATGTTACAATAAAAGTTACTATCAACGACCAAAACACCGAAGTGCCCGTAACGGTTTTTTACGGCAATGTGAAACGAAACAATATTGCGGCTACTTTTACCGCTCAACAACAATCAAATTCTATTTTTCTAAAACTCAACCACGATTACACTTATATGGCAAAATATCTCAAAGGCAGCGACACTATTTATGTACCTGTAAAAGCGCGACTTAGCTCGTCGAGTTACGTTTGCCACGAAGATACCTGTTGGACAATAAACAATAATGTTATAAATCTTAAACTTAAATAAAATGGTAAAAAAATTTTTCTACGCGGTAAGTGCCGCTTTATTAATTGCAGCAATGTCGTCGTGCAGCAACGGCGAACAAAAGAAAGACAACAACACTCAAGAGCCTGCAGCTCAACCTACTGAGCAAACCACTCAAGAGGCTAAACCCGCCGACAACGCACAGGCTGCCCCAA
>JAGCNK010000204.1 GCA_017645985.1 Bacteroidales bacterium
ATATCAGAATAATTTCTTGAAATTTGTATTATGCACGCAGGCATAAAAGATGCAAGAAGATACAAAAAAAGATTAGAGAATAAAGAATAGCGATATGGACAAGAAGACAGATAATTTAACAGAGTATCTACACAAGTTTTTCGGCTTCGACCGATTCAAAGGCGAACAGGAAGTTGTGGTAAAGAACGTATTGGCAGGCAACGACACATTTGTGCTGATGCCCACAGGCGGCGGCAAGTCGCTGTGCTACCAACTACCCTCCCTCATGCTCGAAGGCACGGCGATTGTGATTTCGCCGCTAATCGCCTTGATGAAAAACCAAGTAGACGCAATGCGCAGCATCAGCACCAACGACAGCATAGCGCACTTTCTCAACAGCTCGCTCACCAAGCAGCAGATTGCACAGGTGAAGGCCGACATTGTGGAAGGCAAGACAAAGCTGCTGTACGTGGCGCCCGAAAGCCTCACCAAAGAGGAGAACATCGAGTTTTTAAAACAGGTGAAGATTTCGTTCTACGCCATCGACGAGGCGCACTGTATTTCTGAATGGGGACACGATTTCCGTCCGGAATACCGCCGTATACGTCCGATTATCGAAGAGATAGGACGCAGTCCAATTATCGCTCTCACAGCCACCGCCACACCCAAAGTGCAGCACGACATTCAGAAAAACCTCGGCATATTAGACGCAAACGTTTATAAGTCTTCGTTTTTCCGTGCGAACCTTTACTACGAGGTGCGTCCAAAAATCGACATCGACCGTCAGATTATCAAGTTTATCAAAAACAACAAGGGCAAGAGCGGAATCATCTACTGCCTCAGCCGCAAGAAGGTGGAGGAACTGGCTCAAACCCTGTGTGTCAACGACATAAAGGCTCTCCCCTATCACGCCGGTATGGACTCTGCCACCCGCAGCGCCAACCAGGACAAGTTCCTTATGGAAGAGGCTGACGTAATAGTGGCTACAATCGCGTTCGGTATGGGTATCGACAAGCCCGACGTACGTTTCGTAATCCACTACGATATGCCCAAGAGCCTCGAAGGATACTATCAGGAGACCGGCCGCGCAGGTCGCGACGGCGGCGAAGGTCAGTGTATCGCATTCTACTCGTTCAAAGATATTCAGAAATTAGAGAAGTTTATGCAGGGCAAGCCCCTGAGCGAACAGGAGATCGGCCGTCAGCTACTTGCCGAAACAGTAGCCTACGCCGAAACATCTATGTGCCGCAGCAAGATGCTTCTCAACTATTTTGGCGAGATTCTTCCCGAACCGTGCGGCAACTGCGACAACTGCCGTCACCCGCAGAAACAGTTCGAGGGCAAGGAGGCTATTCTCACAGCCCTCAAGGTTATTCTTGCCATCAAAGAAAAATTCAAAACCGAACACGTGGCAAAGGTACTTGCCGGCGTGGCTGATTCGCAGGTCAAGACCTACAAGCACCACAAGCTGTCGTGCTTTGGCTGCGGCGAGGACGACGGCGACGAGAACTTCTGGAACGCAGTGCTCCGTCAGTCGCTCGTGTACGGTTTCTTACAGAAAGACATTGAAAACTACGGACTTCTGAAACTCACCGCCAAAGGTCACGAGTTCCTTAAGAGTCCGTTCGACATAAAGCTCGTCAAGAACCACGACTACGAAAACGAAGAAGACGATAGCGACGACACCACACCGCGCGGTATGAACGGCGGAGCTTCAGACCCCGAGCTGTTCAAACTGCTCAAAGACCTTCGCAAAAAAGTGTCGAAACAGAAAGGCGTGCCTCCGTTTGTTATCTTCCAAGATTCGTCGCTCGAAGATATGGCGGTGCAATATCCTATCACATTAGAAGAATTGACCCAAATTGTGGGCGTAGGATACGGCAAAGCACAGAAATTCGGCAAAGAGTTTGTGGACCTTATCAAGAGGTACGTTCAGGAAAAAGAGATCGAACGCCCGCAAGACATGGTTGTCAAGTCGGTGGTTTCCAAGTCGGGACTCAAGGTATACATCATCCAGAGCATCGACCGCCAGATCGACCTCGAAGACATCTGCGAGGCAAAACAATTGGAAATGGACGAACTACTCGGCGAAATTGAGTCGATTATGAACTCCGGCACCAAACTCAACCTCAATTACTACGTAGACCGCATTATCGACGAGGAACGCCAGGAAGAGGTGTACGACTATTTTGACCACGCCGAAACCGAATCTATCGATGAGGCGCTCAAAGCCCTTGGCGAAGACGAATATTCCGAAGAGGAACTGCGACTGATGAGGATAATGTACATTTCAGAAAAAGGACACTAAAATAACACCAAAGCAGCAATGGAACAACTTAAAGCAGGATACTTTACAAACGGAATCAACTCGCTGAAAACCAACGAGGCAAACGCAGCCAAAGTAGACGCCCTTACCAAGGGACTTTGCTATTTTGAATTAGACAGCAGTTTCGGCCTCGCCAAGCATTCCGTAGACCCGTCCATCGCTGTTATATACAATATGGTGTCGAGGGGCACGCCCGCATACGCTTCGCAGTTTATCGAGGGAATACTCTCCACCACCATCGGCAAGACCCTTAAACGTATCGACCCCGACGGCAACATCTGCCACGAAATACAGAAAGACGAGGTTAAGGATGCAGTTTTCAAGGCGTTGCACATCATCGACCCGCGTATCACCGACGCCATTCCGCTCAACGGCGAAAAAAAGGACGTGCTGCTCAACGACTTTGTGTACAACACCGCCAAACCTCTCTGCGGCAACTACATAACCCAGCTTGCCGACAAAGGACGCACGTTTGAAAACATGTACAAGTTCAGCCCTCACAACCGAAGGCTGATAGAGGCACTCAAAACCGACCCGGCTTACGAATTTTTAAATGAAAAGGCGGATCTCTGTTTTTCTGCGCCATACACCGACAACTCGCCAGAGTGCATCGTGTTCAATTTCGACGCCTCCACCGACGGAGTAGACCACACCAACTATATCAAGGAGGAAAAAATCACATCGCTGCTCAAAAACATCAACACCGACGGCCGCATCATCATCAAGCACGGTGGCGACACCGAAGAAGATATGAAAGACAGGCTTTCGGCATTTACGCAGAACAGCTATTTCGACATCCTCCGCAAAAACTACGAGTCGCCGCTCTATTCCACCGAAGACGGCATTGAGGCATTGCAGATTGCCCTCACGCCGCCAGCAGCCGCCCGTATACAAAAGACAGTGCTCGAGGCTCTCAACGCCGGTGCGCTCAGTCTCGACGCCAAATCGTGGAACGTATGCGTGATAGAACGCGACGTGCCCTGCGCATTCATTGCGTTTGAGGATTTACGGCAGCATTTCAACAATCTTTTCGCACTCGAAAACAGCGGACGCAAGTTTCCCACGGTCAAGCTCAGCATTTTTTACACTCCCGAGTTTGCCGAAACATCGCAGACACTGCTGTACCAAGGTCAGCGCGACGACATCAAAGACTTCGACCCCTCGCAAGCATACGACATACTCATCGACATATCGATGCTGCAGCGTTGCGGCAGCGGAATGCGCAAACCCGAATCCGCAGCAAAAAACTACGCCGTGATACGCTCCGCGCTATCGCCCAAAGCCGACACACGTCTGCTTTTCGACAGTTCGGTGCTCTACAACATCAACATTCAGAAAGTGGACGCCGACACATCCGACGACCCCGACGAAAGCGAGGACGGCGAAAACTACGACGAACAGGAAGACGCCTTGAGATTCTTCCTCAAAAACATATTCCTCAAAAAAGACTTCACGCCGGTGCAGGTGGAATCTATCAGCCAGCTGCTCAACGGCAAAAACATACTGCACGTGTCGCCTCCGGGCAGCGGCAAAACGCTCATCGCGCTGTTCGCAGCGTTTATGAAACCGGGCTACAGCATTTTCCTACCACCCACCATCGCCGTTATGAAGATGCAGTTTGCGATGTTGCGCGACCGCAATATCGACATCGACTTCTACATCAACCCCACGCTGCAAAACACCTACGACCGCACTCTGGCTGTTGAGTCGGTAACAAATGGCGAATCAATTATCACATTTATTTCGCCGTCGCTGATGCACGACCCGTACATCCGCTCCATCTTCAAGAAGATAGACGGAAACAACATTCCGCTCTACTTCATCTTTGTGGACGAGGCGCAGCTTATTTCCACCCAGACACCGGAATTCCGTCCTTACTATCAGGACATTAAGAACACCATCATACGCAATTTCAGTTTTGAAAACTGCTGTTCGGTACGTGTGGGAGCGTTCACATCGAGCCAGGAATACAATGTCAAGAACGAGATAATCGAAAAACTCGGCACCGACATCACCATATCCTACAGCCAGAAACTCTCCGACATGCCCAAGATCACTGTCCACGAGATTTCTGACGACAACACTTCGGGCGCAGGCGCTGAAACATACTACCGCAAGCTGAAACAAAACCTTGCCGACAAACTAATTCAGGGCAACAAAAACGCCTCCACAATTGTATACGGCGCACAGCTGCCCCTCGACCCTGCCGACGACACCGACTCCACGGTATTCTACCAGGGCGACAGCGACGAGTCGTTTAACGGAGTAAACAACTCGGTGGCTCTGCAAAGCAGCAAGTCGTGCAAGAGTTTCTGCAACTCGCAAAAAGGCGTAATGGCGGCGGTGCGCTCTGCCGGCATAGGCATTCACGCTCAGAACCTTACATACGCGCTCCACTTTGAACCGCCATATTCGCTCGACGAGTTTTACCGTATGAACGGACGAGCCAAAAAAGGTATGGTGAAGAAAGCCGACGTGCTGCTCAACACCATTCAAAAAGAGTTTGCCGGCACCGAGTCGGTACGCGACGAAAAGGGCAACATCAAGACCGTTGAAAACATCATCGACACCAACTTCGACGCAGCCTACAACCTTCAGCGTCTTGCTCGGATGTTCCCAGGTCAGGACAAGGAGAAAAATATAATGCACGAGATTCTCAACGGCATAATGCAGCCGCAGAAATCGGGCAGAGCCAACATAATAGAGGCGGTATACAACGAGTTTGGCATCGAGATAGAAACCGAGACCGAACCAATGTCCGATCCCTACCAGCTGTATATCTACACCAACAACCGTGAAAAGAGTTTCGGCTATATCAACTTCAAAACCAACGAGTTGGTAATGCCCGAATCGGCATACGACGCACCGTTGGCTGAGCGAATGCAGTCGTACATCTACGACATTATCACAGGCAACACCGACGACACGCTCGAATACCTCGCCCAGATGGAAGAGGTGCAGGAGGCGGAGGAGTGCGACGGCGTGCAGACCATAGCCGACACGCTGAGCGAGGGCAAGACCGGCACTCTCACCATTCCGTTTTTCAACAGCGCGTTTAAGCAGGCCGCCGACATTCTCAACACCAAAACCGACCAGAGCATACCGGCACGTGCGCTTTTGAGAATATACAGCCAGACATCGTCGTTCGACGAATTTGAAAAACACGTGGCCAGCGAACACGGAGTCAATCCCAAGATATTGGACGACAAGTCGAAAATCAAGTTTGCCGCCCTCTACCACAAATTCCGCAACAAACGCGACACGATGCGGGCAGTTACGCTGCTCAAAGAGATCGACCTTATCGACGACTACCTGGTTAATCCTGCCAAGGCAGAAATCACTGTCACCATCACCAAGCACGACCAGGATTTCTACAAGATGAAACTTCTGCCGGTACTTTCGCGAAACCTCACCCGCGACAAGGCTCTCACATACATCTCGTCGATCGAAAACGAGAAATACCTCGTTATCGAACGTTACACCGACGTGCTTATCGGATTCTTATACAACGAGATATATCCTCTTTACCAGAAGATGATAATCGACTGCAACACATTCTTCAAAACGCTTTTGGAGAAGCAGAAGAGCAATTCGGTAACCCAGGAGATGATAGCAGCCAACCTCAACAACTATTTTGTATCGCGATACAACTGCAAGTTCATCTACAACAATGTTTCGGGCAATATTCAGAATGTCAACAACATACTGGAAGTACTCGAACAGGCGGGCAGCAACATCGGCGAAATGCAGCACCTTCAGGAATCGCTGTCGCAGTCGAAACCCGAAAACCGCACGCCAGCCAACAAGATTATCTGTGGCTACTGCGAGCTGTTTACCGCCAAACCCGACGACACAAAAGAAAGGTTCCACGCTTACGGACTCATCTGCGAAGGTCTCAACGAATACCGCTTCAACCCCGAAACCACGGTTGAGAAATTCTCTGCCGACACCGACGCCGTAACAGAAAAGATAGCAGCCGAGAATTTCGACCTGAAAGAAGAGATGGAAACCGTAATGAAACTGCGTCTGCAAAGCCAGTGGCTAAAAAGATTCAACTCTCAAATACTTAAAATATCGTAACTTAGAAAAAAACTGTACCATATATGAAAGAACTGATCAACAACGAATTGGCGCAACTGCAAAAAGATCTTGAAAACCTGCAGTCCGCCGCAAAACAAATATCCAACGCCGGCGAGGCCTCGGCCAGCGTTATCGAGGAGGCTAAAAACATCCAAAACGATTTTTCACAAAACCTTGAGAAACTCACAACCCTCTACACGCAATACCTCGACCAGGCACAGAAAGCTTCATCAGAACGCAACGACGAGATTATCAACCACTTCAAGAAGACAATCTCGGAGCAAACCGTGATTATGGACAAATACGGCGCGCTGGTAAGCACCATCAACGAAAACTCAAAGAAACTGATAGAGTCGTCGCAAGAAAACCAGAAAGCCACTGTGGAAAAACTCGTGAAGTTTGCACAGGAAAAAGTTGACAGTCAGGACTCTCTGCTCAAAAAGGCCGCTGCCGACACCACTCAGAAGGTGGAGGCTGTAAAATCTTCGTACCTGAAACAAGCCGAGGAGACCGACAAGCTTTTAAAAGCATACCTGGAACTTGCTCAAAGCACCGAGGAACTAAAACAGAATATCGACAAAGTAGACTTTCCTCAAAAGTTTGAGAAACTGTCGGGACTTGTCAACAACCTCAGCAACGAGCAGAAAGGCACATCCGAACGTCTTGAAAAGTTGGAGAAAACAGGCACTGATTCCAACAAGAAACTTATGGAAGAAGTACTCGCCAACCAAAAGAGCATCCGTACAGTGAAAGTTCTGGCGTGGATCATCCTGATTATCGCCATACTGTCTACCGCAGGCATAGTATACGCCAGCATCAAGACCGGCATATACTCGCTGCTGTATTAAATTGTGTCTTAGGCGTTTGAGGCGAGATATTTCTCCACATCCAACGCAGCCTTGCAACCAGTACCGGCAGCCACAACAGCCTGTCGGTAAAGAGGATCGGCACAATCGCCACAGGCAAACACGCCGGGCACATTGGTTTGCGTTGTATTGTTTTGCGTAATGATATAACCGTTGGCGTCGGTATCAATATAAGGTGCGAAAAGCTCGGTCTGCGGACTACGGCCGATGGCTACAAAATAGCCCGTAACATTCAGGTTCTTAAAGTGTTGCTCATTGTTTTGATCAGTATATTTCAGAGTAACACCCTCCACGCCGTTGTTGCCAAAGATGTCGGCAACCTCGTGTTTGTAAAGCACTTGAATGTTCTTAGCCTCGGCAAGACGGTTTTGCAAAATGGTGGAAGCACGCAGATAATCCTTGCGCACAGCGAGATATACGGTGCGGCAGATATTGCTGAGATACAGAGCGTCGCCCACAGCCGTGTCGCCTCCGCCAACCACAATCACATCCTGGTTTCGGTAAAAGAATCCGTCGCAAACAGCGCAAGCCGAAACACCCATTCCGGCATATTTTTTCTCACCTTCGATTCCCAGATACTTGGCCACTGCGCCTGTGGCAATGATAACCGCACGGGCTGTGATGGTCTGCTCGGCATCTGTGGTAATTGCAAATGGACGGTTTGAGAAATCCACCTTCGTCACTGTTTCGTAAATAATTTCAGCGCCGAACTTCTCAGCCTGCAAACGCATCTTGTCCATAAGGTCGAACCCTGAAACAGCATCGGGAAAACCCGGGTAATTCTCAATCTCATTGGTAGTTGTCAACTGTCCGCCCTGAACAGGACCGGCTATAATCACAGGTTTCATTCCGGCACGTGCAGCGTAAATGGCGGCAGTGTAACCGGCAGGACCGGAACCTATTATCAAACAATCTGTTGTCATAAATCAGGATATTTTTGAAATGTTATTACTTTCGGCAAAAATATAGAAAAAAACGTAAAAGCAAAGTAGAACGAAAATGCAATATCGTTTTTTTCATCTTTTATTTTGTAATGTGATACAACTTGCTTAAATTTGCAAATGTTCAAATTTATTACCGGTAATAATATACACAAAAAATAGTTTATGCTAATTTTCTATCAATCAACAAATTCTGAAATTTACGCTGTTAAATTCAGACAGACCCCAAACAAAAACGACAACAAAAAACTGCTCTGGCTTTTTGGCGACGCCAAACATTTGGACCAAAACAGGATTTCAGGCACGTTCATCGGCCCACGCAAGGAGATGATCACCCCGTGGAGCACCAACGCCGTTGAAATCACCCAGAACATGGGCATCGAAGGTATCGAACGCATCGAAAGATTCATTCCCTCCGACGATCCTAACCCGCAGTTCGACAAAATGTTGCAGCGCGTTTACAACGACCTCGACGAAAACATTTTCACCATATCCAAGCAGCCCGACCCCGTGGTTTACATCGACGACCTCAGGGCTTACAACCAAAAAGAGGGACTCGCCCTCAGCGAACAGGAAATCAACTACTTGGAAAACCTCGGCAAAAGTCTCGGACGCAAGCTCACCGACAGCGAGGTGTTCGGTTTCTCGCAGGTAAACAGCGAACACTGCCGTCACAAAATTTTCGGCGGCACATTTGTAATCGACGGCAAGGAGAAAGACAAATCGCTGTTCCAGCTTATCAAGGAAACCTCGAAACAGAATCCGCGCGGATTGGTTTCGGCATACAAAGACAACGTGGCTTTTCTCGAAGGTCACAAGTCGGAGCAGTTCGCTCCCAAAAATCCCGAAACCGCTTCGGAGTTTGAAATCAAAGAGGTGGACACAGTACTGTCGATGAAAGCCGAAACACACAACTTCCCCACCACAGTAGAACCATTCAACGGCGCAGCCACAGGATCAGGCGGCGAAATCCGCGACCGTATGGCAGGCGGCAAAGGCAGCTTCCCCATCGCAGGAACAGCCGTATATATGACTTCGTATCCCCGCATCCGCGAGGCTGAAGACGTTCAGAAACCTATCGACGAAATTACAGGCCGCGAATGGGAAAAAGCTGTTCCCGAACGCAAATGGCTCTACCAGACACCGTTGGAGATATTAATCAAAGCGTCGAACGGAGCAAGCGACTTTGGAAACAAATTTGGCCAGCCCCTTATCGTGGGCAGCCTCCTCACATTCGAACATTTTGAAGGCGACGAAAAATTCGGCTTCGACAAAGTGATAATGCAGGCCGGCGGCGTTGGTTACGCCCGCAAACAAGACTGCCAGAAAGACACTCCCGACTCAAATATGCCTATCGTGGTGCTCGGCGGCGACAACTACCGCATCGGTATGGGCGGAGGCGCAGTATCTTCTGTAGCCACTGGTCAGTACAAAAACGACATCGAGCTCAACGCCGTGCAGCGTAGCAACCCCGAAATGCAGAAACGTGTTTACAACGCCATCCGCGCAGTGAGCGAAATGGACGAAAACC
This sequence comes from Bacteroidales bacterium, assembly GCA_017645985.1. Lineage (GTDB taxonomy): Bacteria > Bacteroidota > Bacteroidia > Bacteroidales > UBA3824 > UBA3824. Next base: position 9,724 of record JAGCNK010000204.1, read on the forward strand.
CGATCGTATCTGTTCACGACCACGGCGCAGGCGGACACCTCAACTGTCTGTCGGAACTTGTGGAAGAGACCGGCGGCGAAATCGAAATCGAAAAACTGCCCGTTGGCGACCCCACCCTCTCGAGCAAGGAGATCATCGGAAACGAAAGCCAGGAACGTATGGGCTTGGTTATCAAACCCGAATACGTGGATATGCTCCAGAAGATAGCCGACCGCGAACGCGCTCCTATGTATGTTGTGGGCAAAACCACCGACGATATGGTGTTCAAATTCACCAATCCCGACGGCTCCACTCCTATCAACCTCAAGCTTGAGGACTTCTTTGGCAAGCCCCCGAAGACCGTGATGAACGACGTCACAGTTACAAAAAAATACAACGGCGTAAACTATTCAAACGACAAATTCCCCGAATATCTCACAGAAGTGCTTCAAATCGAAGGCGTTGCCTGCAAAGACTGGCTCACCAACAAGGTAGACCGCTCAGTAACTGGTAAGATTGCCCGTCAGCAGTGCGTGGGAGCTCTCCAGCTGCCACTTGCCGACCTTGGCGCAGTTTCTATCGATTACACAGGCACACGAGGCATTGCCACCGCTCTCGGACACGCTCCTGCGGTAGCTCTTATCAACGCAGAGGCTGGTTCGCGTATCGCAATTGCCGAATCGCTCACCAACATCGTTTGGGCTCCTTTGGAAGAGGGAATCAACTCTATATCACTGAGCGCCAACTGGATGTGGCCCTGCAAAAACAAAGGCGAGGACGCACGTCTCTACAGCGCGGTAAAAGCAGCTTCTGACTTTGCCATCGCTCTCGGAATCAACATTCCTACCGGCAAAGACTCGCTTTCAATGACTCAGAAATATCCCGACGGCTCAAAAGTTCTTGCCCCGGGCACAGTCATCATCACATCGGCAGGCGAGGTTTCCGACGTTAAAAAGATTGTTTCGCCCGACCTCAAACCGGTTGAAAACTCGCAGATTGTATACATCGACTTCTCTAAGACCGACCTCGACCTTGGCGGCAGCAGCTTTGCACAGACAGTTAACTCGCTCGGCAGCTCGTGTCCCGACATTGCCGATCCTGAGTATTTCAAAAACGCATTCAACGCTGTGCAGCAGCTTGTGTCAAAAGGACTTATACTCGCCGGTCACGACATTTCGGCAGGCGGTGCTATCACCACACTCTTTGAAATGTGCTTTGCAACCGTTTCGGGCGGTATGGACATCAACTTCGACTTCGACAAGAAATACGACCTCTGCCAGACACTGTTTAGCGAAAATCCGGGCGTAGTATTCCAGACCGACAAGATAAACGAGGTTAGCAAGATATTGAAAGCCAACAACATTGATTTCAAAATCATCGGCAAGACAATACTTTCGAGAACCCTCAAAATCACACATCACGGCAAGACCCACAGCCTCGACATCGACTCGCTCCGCACCGTTTGGTACAAGACATCGTACCTTCTCGACCGCGAGCAGACCGAAAAATCGTGTGCCGAAAGCCGTTTCAACAACTTTGCACAGCAGCCGTTGGAATTCAAGTACAACCCCGCCTTCACTGGCAAGCTGTCGCAATACGGACTCAAACCCAACCGCCGTCGCAAAACCGGCGTCAAGGCGGCTATCATCCGCGAAAAAGGTGTCAACGGCGACCGCGAAATGGCTTACACAATGTATCTTGCAGGTTTCGACGTTAAAGACGTGCACATGACCGACCTTGCCTCTGGCCGCGAGACTCTCGAAGATGTTAACTTCATTGTATACTGCGGAGGATTCTCCAACAGCGACGTTCTCGGCAGCGCAAAAGGCTGGGCAGGCGCGTTCAAATACAACGACAAAGCCCGCAAGGCTCTCGAAAACTTCTACAAGCGCACCGACACCCTCAGTCTCGGCGTTTGCAACGGATGCCAGCTGATGAACGAACTCGAACTGATTTATCCCAAAAAGAAAAAGCACCCGAAACTGCTCCACAACAAATCGGGCAAGTTTGAGTCAGAGTTTATCACTGTAGACATTATGGAAAACAACTCTGTAATGCTCAAATCGTTGGCAGGTAGCAAATTAGGCGTATGGGTGGCTCACGGCGAGGGACGTTTCAGACTTCCCGAAGCTGAGAAAAACTACAACATTCCGATGAAATACTCCTACGGCGAATACCCTGGCAACCCCAACGGCTCAGACTACAACGCCGCAGCCATCGTTTCAGAGGATGGACGCCACCTCTCGATGATGCCTCACCCCGAACGTGCTATATTCCCCTGGCAATGTGCCACATACCCGTTCAATCGCAAAAACGACGAGGTTTCACCGTGGATCGAGGCGTTTGTTAACGCAAGAAAATGGATTGAGCAATTGAAGAAATAAAACACTTTTTTTTGCTCTCAACCTTTAATACGGGAGTGCGCCACCCCAGGGTGTCGCGCTCCTTTTTTTTGCATTTTTTTTCAATCTTTTTGGGGGAATAATAATTTTCGGTTGTCGCACTTATAGAAACCAAAAAAAACAAAAAGGGCTATGGAAGAAAACGACAAATATATGTTCAACGCCGAGGAAATCAACTCGCAGCAGGATTTCAACGAACAGAGAGACCTCTATTCGATATATCTGCAGGCGGGCAAAATCGACACCGACAAGGCTTGGAACAATGTGAGCGCACTACTTGCACCACGAAAGCGCACCAAGGTATTCAAACTTTGGCACGCAGTGGCGGCGGCTGCGGCGGCTGCAGTTATTGCTGTAACGCTGACATTCACGCTCAAAGATCCTATTAAATATCAGCAATATACAGCCAACACCGCTTGCGAAAACATCACTCTTCCCGACGGAAGCACAGTTTGCCTCAACCAAGGCGCGGTGATAGAGTTTCAAGAAAACTTCGAAGGCGAAGAACGCATTGTAAAGTTCTCTGGCGAAGGATATTTCGACATCGTGCACAACGACAACAAACCTTTCGTCATCCAGGCGGGCAACAACACCGTAAAAGTGCTCGGCACAGAGTTCAACCTCGTTGCCAAAGGCGACAATAATATAAAGGTGTCGGTAACCGACGGATGCGTGTCGCTCCAAAACGACGAAGGCAACATCACCGTTTCAAAAAACGAGGAGGCCACAGCCGTAAAAAACGAGAAACCGCAGAAGAACAAAATCTCCGACAATGTGCTGCAATGGCAGAGCCAAATGCTTGATTTCAAGGATTGTCCGCTACCAAAAGCAGTTGAAAAACTCAGTTACGTATACGGCGTAGAAATTTCGATCGAAAACCCCTCTCTCAACAATCTCAAACTTACATCGCGCTATCAGAATGCCAAGATAGAA
>JAGCNK010000205.1 GCA_017645985.1 Bacteroidales bacterium
GAGGAAGAGATTGCTGCTCAGAAAGATAAGATTGTGGAGAGTATCCGCTATGCGCAGAAGATTCAGCAGGCTGTAATGCCGCCGGTAGAATATTTCGACAAATATCTGCCCGAACACTTTATATTATTGAAACCGAAGGACATCGTTTCGGGCGACTTCTATTGGGGTTCGCACGTGGGCAGCAAGTTTGTGTTCACCGCTGCCGACTGTACAGGTCACGGCGTGCCGGGTGCGTTTATGAGCCTTTTGGGTATAGCATTCCTCAACGAAATTACTGGTCGTATGACCGAAGACAACGTTACCGCTGGCGACATCCTGACGCAACTCCGCGCCAATGTGATGACCTATCTCCGTCAAACTGGTAAGGAGGAGGAGCAGAAAGACGGTATGGATATGGCTCTCTGCGTTTACGACCGCAAAAACGACAAATTGCAATACGCCGGCGCTCACAATCCCCTTGTGCTTATCCGCAACAACGAACTGCAGCAGATTGAGGCTGACGAAATGCCTATCGGCTACTATCAAAACCAGACCGACCATTTCACCAACCACGACATCGACATTCAGCCCGGCGATGTAACATATATGTTCTCAGATGGTTATCCCGACCAATTGGGTATGGTCAACCGTCGCAAAAAGAAATATATGATTAAGCGTTTCCGCGATTATTTACTTCAAATTCACAACGAGCCGCTCGCCGTCCAAAAACAGATGCTCGACGACAACCTGACCCAATGGCGCGGCAATATCAAGCAGTTGGACGACGTTTCGGTAATAGGAGTGAGGTATTAGAACCCTATTATGCCTGTTTCGCAAAATATCAAGTCGCTTGTAGCACTCGCCCTCTCCGACCGCGTGCTCACGTTCAAAGAACGTAGCACCATTGTGGAGACGGCTCTCAAAGAGGGTGTGCCTGAGCAAGAAATCAACACCTATATCGACACTGCCCTTGCCGAGCGTCTCAAATATTTTACCAAAGAGGAATTAAAATCGTGTCCACATTGCGGAGCGCAGATTCCTTTGATAGCCACCCAATGCCCTTTTTGTGGCGGCGAATTGCAAAATATTGATTCTCAAATTGTTCCTCCGGTGTTTGTTAAAGGTGCTGAGGCAGACATTATCAGTGCCGAAAACCAAAGAACCGCCGCGGAACGCAGAAACATACGCACTTGTCCCGACTGCGGCGCACCGTTTCCGCTTGTGAGCAACATTTGCGAGCAGTGCGGACATATTCTACACGAGCAGCAGGATTCGGTGCTCAATGTCCATAATCTTATCGACAATATCCGCCATAGTATCAAAGAGTTGGAACAGACTCCGCAACCGTCGTTCTTTCAGGTGTTTTGGTACAGGCGTCCTATTTGGCTGTTTGCTATTTCGTTGTTGATATTGTTGGTGGCTGTTTACTTGTTGAGCTGTGATATTTACGACTGGGTGGTTTACTCGTTGTGCGCAGTGTCGTTAGTTGTGTTTATCCTGTCGGCATTCTCTTTAGCAAAAATCGACCTTGATTCGCCTGTGCAGATAGCCGAAAACTCTTTTAACAGGGCTTTGCACCGTCAAGAGATGTACGCTAACCATATCGCCACCCTGTACGGCAAAAACCGCGAGGCGCAAAAACTTCTTGACGAATTTTCTACCCTTACCCAGAATATTAAAAAAAATCACGGAGCAATGCTGATTTCGTTTTGGTCGTGTTTGTTGCTTGTGGTGGCTGCGTGGGTGGTTTTCCTCAGTTTCTCAAAGGCGTCAGATTATGTTTCGCTTGCCGAACTGCCTCCGGCTTATAATTATTTCTCAGTTTGGGAAGACAGCTATCCCATACAAATGTATAAAAACGAAGCAGAAAGGTATTTGTCGGTTGATGGCGACGCTGAACTTTCGATCGATGTGTCCACGCCCCAGGGATATGTTTTAGACAAGTTTAATCCTGTTGTGAATGCACGCCTGAGGTTGAGCGGTCTGACTCTTTCGGTTGAATCCTCGATGTACGACAAAGATATAGTCGTTTTACTTTACGACAATGACCACGCCCCTGTGGCTACTATGTTTGGAAATTTGACCGTGGATTGGGACTATTCGCTATACGGCTACTATTTCGACGATTTGATGAAAATTGGTTCGGCAAGCGACGGCAGATACTATGCCGAGTTTATTTCAAAACAGAGTGTAGAAATTAGCGACGATGGTTTTACTATCGACTCGTTGCGTCAGATTCTCAGCGGTGCTAAGTATTATAGTTTGTATGTTTATGACCGAAGATAAGATGGATAACTCAATTGACATAAACACCAAAACCACGTTTCAGCAGCTTTCCACGCAGATGGAATCGTTGTTGGAACAGTACAAAAGCCAGTATCCTCAAAAAGTGAGCGATATTTTACGTCGGCGGTTGGGATTAATTATCCTGATACTATGCGTGACCATTTTTGTTGGCGGATATCTCAGCCTTAATTTTTTTACGGTTGTCTTTGCTATGTGCGCCGCTCCGGGTATGGCGCTTTTTTCTATTGTGCAGCTAAATGCCGAGTTCCGCCGCAAAAAGGACGAGCACGATTATTTGTCGGAAATAAACAAATTACAGGAGCAGATGAAACCTCTTGCCGTTTATCCTGATGTGAAGAACTATTGCTACGGTTTCAACAGACGCTTGGACCAGACAGCTGAGTATAAGGCGATGATCAAAGATAAGTTTAATCGAAGATTTCTTTTTTTTATCGGCGTTTGTGCGGCGGTGTTGCTTGTGATTTACAGTAGGTTTTCTCTTTACGAAGGAGACCCGTTTTCTGATCATAATGTTGTTGAAGACCAAATTCAGAAACAGTCGGTTGTATACATTGCCGACCAGGTGCAATTAGACAACAATCTTGTGTGCACCCTTACGCCGCTGCCTCAGACCGACAAGTTTCACAATCCTCAGCTTAGATTTTATTATTCGACTACTGATTTGTCGATGTCAACTGATATTACTGAAATAACTGTTCCGTATGCAGATACTCGTTATATCATGTTAATCACCGACAAAGATGGCAAACCTGTGCCACGTGCCCCGGTGTTTATGTTTTATGTGGAAGAAGATGTTGCCGTGGCCGACTTCCGCACCGACGGTTGTTTAGAGATAGTCCGCATAATCAAATTTCTAAACGAGAATCAAAACAATCTTTTTTATAATATTGAAATTGTGGAATAAACGATTTTTATTATCAAGACAAGATAATGAAAACCAAATTGTTATGTGTTTGAAATACTTGTCAGTTCCCCACCGCTTTCCACATCTCTCAGCCTGCGTTCTATTGCGCGGCTTCTAACTCCCGCTGTGTCAATTACATTGGCGGCTTCGGTGAGTTTTTTCTTGGTTTTGTCGAGAATATCGCCAAAGGTTACAAACTCGGTTTTTACCTGCGAGAGTAGTTTCCACACCTCGCTGCTGCGTTTTTCGATTGCCAAGGTGCGGAATCCCATTTGCAGGCTCGAAAGGAATGCCGCAAGGTTTGCCGGGCCTGTTACTGTTATCTTGTATTCGTTGCGCAGGGTTTCAAAAAGTCCCTGACGGCGGAGAATTTCGGCATAAAGTCCCTCTGTGGGCACAAACATTATGGCAAAATCGGTTGTGGCGGGCGGATTGATGTATTTTCGGTGAATGTCGGCGGCGTTTTTCTTAACGGCGGCTTCAAAACGTGTGGATTCGCGCTCAATGTCGGTGCCTGTGTCGTAAGCGTCGATGAGGCGTTGATAATCTTCGGTGGGAAATTTTGAATCTATCGGCAAAAGCACGGGATGTCCGTCGGGGTCGCTGCCGGGAAGTTTAACTGCGTATTCCACACGCATTTGCGAATCTGACGACACTGCCGCATTGGTAACATATTGCTGTGGCGAAAGTATCTGCGAAAGTATCGCGCCCAACTGCACTTCGCCAAGGTTGCCGCGGGTCTTTACGTTTGAAAGCACTTTTTTGAGGTCGCCCACGCCGGTTGCCAAGGTCTGCAGTTCGCCTAAACCCTTGTGAACCTGTTCAAGACGGTCGCTTATTAGTTTAAACGAATCGTTGAAGCGCTTTTCTAATGTCTCTTTAAGTTTGTCGTCTACCAACACTCTGATTTCGTTGAGTTTGGCTGTGTTTTCCTCACGTATTTGTTTAAGGTTTTGGTCAAGGTCTTCGCGTATCTCTTTCAGCCGGTTAGAGAATAGTCCGAGTTGAATTTTCTGGCTCTGCGCCAATCCGTCAACAGAGTGGGAGAGACCCTCGCCCATAAGTTTGAACTGAGCGATGTTTTCCATACGGTTTTCGCTTTCGGCGCTGCGGCGTTCTTGCCGGGCTGACTGAAATTCCTCGCGTATAATGCGTTCCTGACGGGCTATTTCGGCTGTGAGGGCTTTTACGGTGTCGCTCAGGGCGGTGATTTCTTCGGCAGACTTGTTGTTTTTCCTTGTGAGTACCAAAATAATGTTGATGATGCAGAATATCAGTACGGTAATGAGTAGTGCTGTTTCCATTTGGCGTAAAGTTTGTACAGGCAAAAGTAATAATTTTTTTGTAAAAAATAATTACTATCTTTGCACCGTTATTAAAGTAAAAAATCCGGCACTGATGAAACCGATTAAGATATTAATAGGCATAATGGCATTTGTAATCACTTTGGCGGCACATTCGGGCGCAATGGCTCAACTGCACACCAAGGTTTACCTTTCGCCCCGCATCACCCTCGGATGGTGCTTCTATACCGGCTTTACATACGGTGTGGATTGCAGCATCGGCCTTTTCAACCTCAAAACCCAAGACCCTGAAATCAACGTACTTATGTCGCCGCAGATTTATTTTGTAAATTATAAAAACTCGGTGCAGACTTTGATTTCGTTTAACGTTGCCTTAGAGTCTGATTATTACCGCTTAACGGCAGGAATGGGGCAGGCTGTTACCAAGTGGGGATTCAAAAACATCAACCACAACAAGGCATTTGGCTACAATCTCGGACTTGCCCTCAGCACCACAAGCACTTACACCCCGTGGGCGGAGGTAAAA
>JAGCNK010000206.1 GCA_017645985.1 Bacteroidales bacterium
AGAATATCAGAAAGACCAATTCTCCAACTACCCCAAAATTAAACTGACCAACATAGGCACAATGCGAAATAGTTTTCTTGTAAGATTAGAAGTTGTGCCGTTCGACTACAATCCCGCACAAAACAAGCTCACAATCTACCATACCATCGACATAAAAATTTACAACAAAGTCAAATCGCTGAAAAAATCATCACAAGGCGAAGTAATCAAAAGTAATTCAAACACTTACCTGATAATCACACACCCAAAATATAAGAACAGCATACAAAAGTTTGCCGAATGGAAAACTATGCAAGGCTACAAAGTAAAGACCGTTTACGTTACCCAGGATGTAACCAACACCTGCGAGGCAATCAAAAACTACATACAAAACTTTTACGAAAATCCGCCAACTGGCTATCAGACACCGCAATACGTGCTATTTGCCGCCGACGAAACAGCCGTGCCGTCGTTTGAAGGACGACAGATATATCCCGAAATAGTGACCAACATCGTTCAGCAAACCGACCTCTACTACTGCGAATTTACTGGCGACTGTCTGCCCGAAATTATGTACGGACGATTGAGCGCAACCGACAACTCATCGATGCAAAACATAGTAGACAAGATAATTGCATACGAAAAAACTGAGTTTGCCGACCCAGATTTTCTCAATAGGATGATTTTTATTTCGGGTGTGGACAATCCCAACGCAAGAATCTACAGCAACACATCGCTGAAATACATTGTTAACAACTACGCCAACTCCGAAAACGGAATCACCACAAAGCTCTACCCCTACGACGCTTCATACGGCATAATGGACTGCCAAGAATCCGGCGCGGCAGAGTCCATTCTACAGGAGATAACCAATGGCGCAGGTCTGGTATTCTACCACGGACACGGCAACCCCTACAGCTGGGACAAGCCCGAAATCACCTACGCCGACATCAACAATATGAACGAGTGCGAAACAGGCTTTTGGATTGCAAACTGCTGTCTTACAAGCAAATACCACGCTGACAACTGTTTTGCCGAAGCTGCGATAAGAAAAGCCAAAGGCGGCGCAGTGGGCTATATCGGTGCGGCAAACGAAACAATCTGGCAATACGACTTTATATGGCTGATAGGCAGTATGTTGGGCAACAACGTAAGCGAACTTTACTCGCAGTCGCAAAGCGGTGCGGTAGACGCCCTCTACCATACGCACGCCAACGAGGCAAGCATCGACAACCAATACATCACCGCAGCACAAATTGTCAGCCGTGGCAATCTGGCTGTAACCAACTGCAATCCGATGGGTTACAAATACTATTGGGAAGTTTTCAACCTTATGGGCGACCCGTCGATGCTGGTGCATTGGAAGAAACCCGAAACCAACCCAGTGCAGTATTATCCTCAGAATCTGAGCGTTGGCAACACTATGCTCACAGTTGAGACCTCGCCATACGCACTCACAGCACTTTCGCAAAACGGCGTGCTGATAGCCTCGGCATACACCGACAAAAACGGAACTGCTATGCTCCAATTCTCCGCCGACAAGCTGCAGGAGGGCGAGGCCACTCTCGTGGTAACTGCCCAAAACAAAGCCACTTGCATCAAAACCATCACCATCAACAGCGCCCAGACTATCACCGTGGGAATCACCGGCTGCACTTTCAGCAAGATGCCGGCAAGCAACGACTCCGCATACATTTCGTTCAACATTAAAAATCTGACCACTCTAATGTCGTCAGAATACAACGCCAACAACATCGACATCAAGCTCACTACCACCAACCCAGACATAATAATCGAAAAAATCGCCTCCACGATAGACCAACTTGCCCCTCAAGAGAGCACAGAAATAGCAAACGCATTCAAAATCAAATTCAGCCAAAACTATCCTCACGACACCAATGCCAAATTGCTTATAACGCTGACTTACAACACAAACCAAGAGCAACAATACATCATCAACACCGAGGTATTGACTCCGTTGATAGAATGTAAATACAACAGTATCAGCGACAAAGGAAACCAATTTGCCATAGTGGGAACGCCAACCACACAAATCGACTACAATCAAATGTACGAATACACCGTGGGCACAACCGCCGCCGCCAACGTCAACAACATTTTGGAAGGCGGCGAAGAGGCTACCATTTCGTTTAAGATTAGCAACGTGGGCAAACTGGGCGTAAAAAAATCAATAGCCAAACTCACTTGCAGCCACCAAGGTGTCACAATCACGAATCACACTCTGCAAATCAACAACTTAGGCGCAGGCAAAAGCGTTGACCTCAATTACAACGTAACCTTGAGCGACCAATACACAAAATCAGAAAACGTGGATTTCACACTCACGCTTGAATACGACGGCTACACAATGAGCACCACATCGCGGCAGACCATAAACGCCGAAGTGGAAGATTTTGAGCACAATGGCGAATCGCCCGAAAACATCACAATCAATTCGCGCCGTCCATGGGTCATAAGCGAAAACAGTCCGTACTCGGGCAAATACTGTTTTGAGAGCGCAACCATCTCAAACCAGACGCAATCATACTTCAAAATAGACGTCGATTTGCCCAAATCCGACACTGTAAAATTCTATGTGCGGACATCTTGCGAAGAATACAACGCCCTGAGCGACATCTATTACGACCATCTAGAGTTTGCCATCGACGGCGACGTTAAGCAGAAATGGGCAGGCGAAACTCCCTGGACCGAGGTAAAAATGCCAGTGCCCGAAGGTATGCACACCCTCAAATGGCTTTATTACAAAGACGAACTAACATCCGAACACGACGACAAAGTTTGGGTCGACGATATTTCTTTTCCGCCGTGCAACTACTCCAACATCGAAAACACACCAAAATTCTCCGCCACCATTCCACAATGGCTCACGCTTGACGACAACAATGACGGAACTGCCAAGATTTCAGGCTATTCGCCAAAATATTATGCTTACGACTCGGTATATGTTACCGCAAGTTTCAAAAACCAGATCCAGACACAGAAATTTGCCATCACCACCGGCTCGGAGCTTGACAAAGACGGCAACGACAGTATGGTGAGGATATATCCGATGCCCGCCACCGATTTCTGCTACATCAGCATCAACGGACTGCTGAAATACAACACAGTGCGGATGTTTAACCTCAACGGCAAAAAAGTATTGGAAAAAGAGATCAATACAAACCTTGTCCAACTCTATGTTAGCAACTTAAAATCAGGAGTTTACATTCTTGAACTCAGAGGCGAGTCGGAAAAAATACGACGCCGCATAGCCGTTATCCGATAGGGTCTCCCCTCCTACTCCGACAGCACAAACTCAACCCGGCGGTTCAATGCTCGGCCTTCTGAAGTAGTGTTCGGCGCCATAGGTGTAGACTTGCCAAAAGCTCTGTACGACAGGCGATTAGAGTCTATTCCAACCATAATCAGATAGTTGTAAACAGTTCGGCAACGTTTTTCGCTCAGCACCATATTGTTCTCGATATTGCCCACTGCGTCGGTATGTCCGCAAATCTCGATTTTGTATTGCGGATATTCGGCAAAGAACAACGCCAGCTGACGAAGAATAGCCTCGCTCGACTCCGACAGCTGCGCAGAGTTGAACTCAAAGTTCACATTCTCCAACACACGGGGCACGCCGGTCTGAATTTTCTCAATTTGGATATCCTTGTAAGTGGGCGGAGTATTGTATTCCGACGAGTCAGGGGTAATCACCTGCATATCGTAGAAAAAGCCTTTCTTCTTGATAGTGAGCAGATAATCCTCGTCCTCGTTCACCTGTGTAGACACAGCATACTCGCCGTTCTTCTTGGTTTCGTCGTGGGCTGTCTCAAATGTTTTCAAACCAGTAAGTTCGATGCTGACATTGGGAACAGGTTCGCCGTTCTCGTTGGTAATCTTGCCCTTGATAAGCAGCACCTGGTTGGGACTTGCCTCTGGAGGAAGGTCGGAACAGTAGATGTCCCATCCGCCCTTGCCGCTGAGCATCTTCGACGAGAAATAGATACGCTTGCCGTCGGCACTCACCACGTAAGCCACCTCGTCGCCCTCGGTGTTGATGGGGAAACCTATATTCTTTGGTTTTGAAAAACGTCCGTTGTCGCCAAGGCGGCTGACAAAAATATCAAATCCGCCGAGACCGCCGTGACCGTTTGACGCAAAATAGAGCGTCTTGTTGTCGGAATGTATAAACGGTGTTTTCTCGTCAAACTCGGTATTCACCTCAGGACCCAAATTTATGGGTGCGCTCCACAACGAATCAGACGACTTGCGCACAATCTTGTAGATATCGTAGCCGCCGTATCCGCCAGCCCTGTTGCTCGAAAAATATATCACGTGACCAGTGGCATCCACAGTTGGCTGTCCGTCAAACATATCGGTGTTAACGGTGTTGGGCAGTTTGATGAGCGGCTGCCACACGCCGTTGTCGTTAGCAGAATAATAGATGTCGCAGTCGTCGTGATTGCAGATGGTGATATAGAGAATGCGGTTGTCGACCGTGAAGCACGCACCGCCCTGCAGCTTGCCCATATTGAACGGCGGCGGAAGGGGTTCGCCCTCGGTATAAAGCTCTGCTACTGTGTCGTTTGACGAAATTCTGCGGCTCAGCACTATCTGCTCCGAAAAATCGCCGTTGCGCTTAATGTGGCGACGTGTAAACACAAACAGCTCACCGTCGGGCGAAATCATCGGCAGGTACTCGTCGTCGGAGGTGCTGATGTTTTTCAGCTCTCTGGGGTTGAACTTAACCGGGTGACTGATGATGTCGTAATATTCGTGAATCATATCAAGACGCTTCTGCGCCTTGGCACGGCACGACGGAGCGGAGTTGTCGTTGTCGAGAAAATTGCTAAACAGCCGCTCGGCCTTATCAAACTTGCGGTCAAGATAGCAGCACTCGCCGAGGTAAAATCCGGCACGGCAACTGTCATGCGTGGGACAAAACTCAAACGAGAGCGACAAGTTTCTCTGCGCCTTCTGCGAAAACTCCAACGCACGGTCGGTCTGAAACCTCAACTGAGCGTCGCGTTGCTTGTTGAGATAATACTCGCCCAAAAGCAGCGTGGCAGGATAGTACTTGGGATAATCAATGCTGATCTCATTGAGATACTTGATGCCAAGGTCCTGATTTTCTGACAAAAGATCCACCGCGTCGGAGTATTTCTTGTCAAGACCCTTGACCTTGGGCAAAGAGCAGGGTTTCTGCGCCAGACAAGCCGCAGAAACCAGCACCATAATCGTTAGAGGCAGAATACGTTTCATAACTATAAGGCTTTTTTCTTTATAACGTAAGAAAAGCAAAAATGAAACAAAAATGCCTCAAAAATCTTACTTTATGCTCTCAGCCTTCTGCATAGCCTCGCTGTTGATCTTCTCGGCCTGCTGCTCGGCGGTGTTCACAATTTTGTCGCCCTGAGCCCTTGCAGTAGAAACCACTTTGTCGGCCTGTGCATATGCTTCGTTGAGTTTTTTGTCGGCTTCAGCCTTTGCTTTCTTTTTCAACTCGTCGGCAGATTTTTGTGCAGCGGCTTTTGCCAATGGGTTTGTTGCCTTTGCAATAAGTTCATCAGCTTTTTTAGAGGCCTCGGCTATCGCCTTGTCAGACACCTCCTTGGCTTGCTGTTTCAGCTTGTCGCACTGCTTCTGGGCAGTATTGATAAGAGTGTCGCGGGTATGCTTGGCCACGGCAATCACCTCGTCGGCTTTTTTCTTGGCCTCGGCTATATACTTCTTGGCATTTTCTGAGAGTTTCTCTTTTGCTTCTTGAATCTTTTCCTGAACCACCTCTTTGATAACGTCGGTGGCCGATGTGTGGAAACCTACAATTTTGGGACTCAAAACTGTGCCGCCGAGTGTAGCCACAACTTTGATCATACCGCTGCGGTCGCCGCCTGCCACCTTGCCGAGAAGCTCGTTGGCCATAGACTCCACGAGGGTAAGACCAAAGTCAAAATTGAGCGACTGGTCGAGACCGAGCTTGCCGCCAAATGTAGCGTCCTGATCGTTGAGCTTGAATCCTGTGGTATCTACAATCACGTCGCCGTCGATAATCTTGAACCCTACATTGATGTTTTTCAAAGCGGGATTAGCAAGTTTCTCGTTTTTGGTAACTTCGCCAATCATCTTGAAGATGTTAGAGTTTTTGATAGCCACCTGGTTGGTAGCCAGACGGCCGTCGCCGTTGATGGTCTTGAGATCGGGAGTAAGGAAACGGTCGGTGAAACCGGCGAAATTAATCTTGGCAGTAACATTGCCCTGACAGCTTGAAGCAATAGGCGCAAGCTGCTGAACAGTGTTGAAAGTCTTGGCAGTGGTCTGAATGTCCACCTGGCTCAAATCGAGCTGAAGATCTAGTCCTGGACGGTTGATGTCGGCAGCGTCGTAAACACCAGAGGCGAACACCTTGCCGCCCAGAGTGTTAAGTTTTAAATCGTTGAGAAAAGCAGCACCGTTTTTCAAACCAATCATACCAGTAAGGTTGTTGATAACCAGACTGTCGTAAAGAATCTTGCCAATGCTTGAATTGAGTGCGAAATCTATGTTGGTAGGAATTTCGGGAGCCTCCACAGCCGAAGTGTCGGTAACTCCGTCGGATGCAACCACCGAATGGTCGTAAGAATAAAAATCGTTGACATCAATAAGGTTGCTCTTGAAATTGAACGAAGCCTTCAAAGTGCTGTCAGCAAATACATAATGGAAAATGTTGTCGATCTTGCCGTTGAGGTTGAAATCGCTCTTGCCCATCGTCATACTGAGGTTCTCAAGGTCGGCCTTTTTAGGAGAAATAATAAGGTGTGCCTTGCTGATGTCCACAGGCGGAAGGTCGGTCATCACAGTACGGAAGTTGTTGAGAGTGATGTCGCCCTTGGCGTTGAACTTGTCGTAAGCACCGTCGTCTAGATAAGAAAGCTTGCCGTCGAAACTGAGGATAGCCTTTACCAAACCTTTGAGAGTCATATCCTCCAAAGGAACAACATCAGCCACCGACGAAAGTTCGAGCGATGCGTTGACATCTCCAGCCAAATCAATATCCTTGGCGGAGGTCTGCACCAAGAAACGTGCGTCGATCGGGTTGTCGGCAATATTCATATGTACCTTTTTGGCGTCGATATTAATGCTGTCCAAATTGCCGGGACACTTAACACTCACGTCCACATTGATATTCTCAACTGATTTGGGAAGGTCGGGATATTGAAAACGGGCATTTTCAATCAAGAGGTTGACCCAGAACTCGGGAAACGAAACAGCGTTGAAGTCGCCCTTGGCACCGCCGTCGAACGAGAACTGACCTGCGGTTTTCACACCCTCGAGATCCTTGGCGTAGTCGGCGGGAATCATACTCAGCACGCTCTTGAAATCGGTATTGTCGGCACCAAACTTCAAATCCATACGCACATTGGTGTCGGGCACAGCAATCCATCCGTCGAGATTGAGAGCCAGCTGGTTGATTTTGAACACATTCTCGCGGAACGAGAACTTCATCTGCTCCATATCAGCGTCGAGGTCGCTCTTAACGTCCACCACGGCGTCGTTGATATAGATGATGGGACCCATTCTAACATTGAGTTTGGCAATATCCATCAGCATCGAAAGAATCGACTCCTTGTCGCTGAGGTCGCCGGTAAGTTTGAAATTGAGCGAGTCGATAAGAGCGTGCACATCGGTGATACTGTCGGTATAAAGCACACGCATATTGTTGATTTCAAACTTCTTGAGAGCAAGCTTAAACGACGAGGCGGGCAGAGTGTCCACCTCCTGCTCCTCCACCGAAGCCGAATCTGTTTTAACAATGTCGTAGTTGGGTTTTCCGTTTTTAAGAACGATGATATTAAACTTAGGCTGCTGCAAGTCCACCTGCTTAACCTTGATTTTGCCACCAAAAAGCGACATCAGGTTGACAGTAGCCTCCAAGCGGTCGAAAGCGGCGAGAGTGTCGTGCTCAAATTCGTCAACACCTTTTAAATATACACTGTCGATACGGATTGTAACGTCAGGAAAATGCTTGAACAAGTTCATATTCAAATCCTTGACATAAAGGTCGGCATTGATATAGTCCTTAGCCAACTGACATCCGTAATTGAGCAGTTTGTCAGAGAAAAACATCGGTATGATGATCATCAGCGCAACAACCGCCAACAATACAAAAGCCAATACTTTGACAATTTTTTTGATAATTTTTTTCATCTGAATAATCCTCCTAAATAATTTTTTACAACCCACAAAACTAACAATAATTATTGATATAGATACACAATTTTGCATAGATATTGATTTATTTTTTATAAATTTGCAACAACAAATGTAAAACCATGGCGGAATTATTATTAAGCACAGCTTATCTACCAAACATACAATATATTAGAGCCATAGCGCAAAATCAGGATGCCACCATAGAACTGTTTGAGAATTTTCCCAAGCAGACATTCCGCAACCGTTGCCACATACTCACCGAGGCGGGCTCGTCGAGCCTGAGCATTCCAGTGGTAAAAGGCAACAGCAAGCACTACATGCGCGACACCAAAATCAGCTACAACGAACGTTGGCAGCCGCAGCATTGGCACGCGATAGTGTCGGCATACAACTCGTCGCCCTATTTTGAATACTTCCGCGACGATTTGGAACCAATCATCCGCCGTCAGTTCACATATCTGATAGACCTCAACAACGAGATTAACGATTTGATTTTTAGAATATTAAACATCAAAACCAATATCCATCAAACCAGCGAGTACATCGAACCCGACAACACAAGTTTCACCGACCTGCGCAGCGCAATCCACCCCAAAAAAAGCCAGACCGTAGGAGAAAACTACTACGATGAAACTCCTTATCCTCAGGTGTTTGACTCCAAATTCGGGTTTGTGCCCAACCTCAGCATTATAGATATGATTTTCAACGTAGGTGTAGAAGCCGGAGAACTTGTAAAACAGGCATAAGCGATGATCGAACGACTGAAAAACTTGGAATTTTACATACCGCTGATTATCGGAGCATACCTCATTGCGGCGTTCAGGTTCAAGGTGTTTGTGCTGCCGTTCTCGTACAGCGAGATTGAATATCTGAGCCAATACATCAACATCACAAGCGACGGCACTGCCGAACTGTTTCAAAGCCGTATTCCAAACATTCCCGCTCTGATTTACTATCTGATAATCAATATTTTTGGAACAAATATCACCATAATCCGGTCGGTGGCGGCGGTGTTTGCCCTCGTCAATATCTTTGTTGTGTGGAAATTTGGCAACTTCTTTTTTGGCAAACAGGCTGGCATCTTTGCCGCCACCATACTGATAGTGCAGAACGTGTTTTTGGCGCAGTTTGCCACAGTGCTGCCCGACGCCATCAACTCCACGCTCATAATTGCGGCGTTTTACTGCTTTCTCCGCGAAAAATACAGGACTATGGCCATTTGGCTGATTTTGGCTGTAAATATCGACATATCAAGCATTTTGACAGTCTTGTTCCTGTTAGTTTCATTCCTTGCGAAACTTCACACCGAAAACAAGTCGCAATCAATTGTGTTTTTTGTGATTCCGATAATGGTGTACGCCACCGCCGAGGCTGTCAACTTCACGGCGTTCGACCAGTTAGGCGTGCCAAGCAATTTTTCAATCGCAAGTTTCACCGGCGCGTTTGTCGACAAATCGGAGTTTGTTTTCTTTGAGCAGCAGAGGATCTGCTTAGTGGCAATAATGATAATTGCGCTCACTGCGGCGGCGTTGCAGCGTCAGATAGAACGATACGAAGTAAAGACCTACGTGTATGCCGGAGTGATGCTGCTGCTGCTTATTGCGGCACATTCGTTGGTGCAGTCAGAAATGCATCAGATGCTCGCCACCGTTACGCTATTGGCTATAATCACCGGCGCGGCTGTTTCGGTAATAAAGATTTTCTATGCTTACAAATACATCATTATCAGCGTGTTGATAATATATTTCTCGGTATTTGCAGCACGCAGCCGCAACACATCGAGCGAATACATATCGCACACCAACCAGACCGAAACCGATATGCGTGCAGCCAAGTACGTAAGCGAAAATATTCCCTCCGACGACACTGTAATGTGCAGCAAAACATTTTATAAGATACTTGGCAACAAGTATTTAGGCTACGTGTCCACTCCATTGACTAATATCGACACTGTCTATTCTGAAACAAAATACAGCTACATAATCAAGGGACAGGATCCTTGTCAGAAATCGCTCAACGCCGCACTCATCGAAGACTACTGCCTGTTGGAAAAAGCGTTCACCAAAAAGGACGCCGAAACCGAGATATTCAGCATAGAGAAATAAAAAAGCCTCCAATAAGGAGGCTTTCTCATACTTAATACCAAACTATTATTAACGTTTCAATACTTCTTCATAAGAATCAAAATAGTTCTGCGCAAGGTTGGTCCAGTCAAAGTGGATTGAGTTCTCCTCCACGTTGTTACGCATACTAATGCGTTCGCGGCGGCTGAGTTTTACAAAGCGGAGCATCAGGTTGGCCATCTGCTCGGCACTGTCGTTGTAGCTTACATTCTTGCGGTTTACAACGTAGAGACCCATCTTTTCGCAGTCGTCGAATTTTGCCTTGATATAAGAGCCGAATCCCGCCAAATCGCTTGTGATTGAGGGAATACCGCTCGCCATACATTCCAGCGGAGTGTAGCCCCACGGCTCGTAATACGACGGGAAAACTCCCAAGTGGCATCCACGGATAAACTGTCCGTACTCCATGTGGAACAGCGGGTTTGCCGAATTGATAAAGTCGGGATGGTAAACCACCTTAACTTTATCATCGCGGTTGTTGATAAGGTTCGACATACGAAGGAAATTCAAAACGGGGTCGTTCTCGTTTTTGAGATTGTGGGTAACGATAAGCGGAAGGTTGTTAGATTTCCAGGTCTTAACGTTGCGGCGGAGCTTCAATTCCTGGTGCTCCGAAATCATCTCGTTGAGGTTGGGCAACTTGTACGAACCGTTGTTTTGGGTAACGGAATAAAAAAGTTTCTTGCCAAGGTCGCGCTCGATCTCCTCGGTGTTGCGCTTGATTTCTTCCATAAGTGCTTTGGAATGAAGCACCTGAGCGTTGAACGAATAGGTGGGCTGACGGGTGATAAGGAAGAACACAACAGTGGCGTCGATATTCTCCTGCTTCATCTTGTAGTTGAGCCGTGCAAGAGCCTCCAGAGTAAGGTCGAAGCCCTTGTTCTGATACTCGAAACGTCCCGACGAGAAGAAATACATTGTCTTATCCAAATTGAACGAGTAGCTCTGGAAGAAATGACCCATAACAAACTCGTTGATCTGCTCCTTGTAGTCGAGGTGGAGGTTCTGGAACTCGTGCATAGCCTCAAAACGCTCGATGTTCAAGCCGTTGGGCAGGATAAAGTCGGGAGTGCGTCCCAAGAGGTGGGTACATTCCGACGCTGTAATCTCGCTCACGGTGGTGAACACGTGGCTGCCATGTGCGGCGGCACGTTCCAATGCTACAATGGGATAAATATTGAAATGTTTAGCCTCGTCTTCCCAATTGTAGAAGGGAAGATTATTGTAGAAACTATGGTCGTTCATAGCCAGATAGCGGCCGAGCATTGTGGCGTGGGTGGTGAAAACAGTCTTGATAGGCATATTCTCCTTGCGGATGTCCATAATAGGCACACCAGCCATCCATTCGTGGAAATGAGCGATGATGTTGGTCTGCTGCAAGTCGCTGTTAACCAATATTCTGAAAAATTCAGTAACCTGATATCCAAACGAAAGCACCTTGTTGGTAAGGTCGTCGTCGTAGTCGATAGAGATATAGTGGTCGGCCCAAAGCTTGTACTTGATGTCGCCAAGACGGTTGAAAATAGTATAAGGATTAAAAAGTATCACTTTGGGTTTACCAGTAACGAGCCAGTGACCATAATGTACCTCGAAACCGCTTTCGCGCATAGTGTGAACGGTGAAACCCACAGGGTCGGAAAGATCCTCGATGGGGTCGAACGCAGGCGAGGCCTGGTCTTCGAAATAAGGTCCGAGAAGTATGTAATTATCTCTGTTCCATTTGTTTACAATGGCAGGTATTTTTGAGCGGATTACGGTGTAGATACCGCCCACTTGGTTGCAGACCTCCCATGCACATTCAAAAAGCATTGTCTGCTGAAAAAGTTCTTTATTTTCCTTTTCTTTAACCATTTTAGTTCAAATTAATAGTTCAGAAAGTA
>JAGCNK010000207.1 GCA_017645985.1 Bacteroidales bacterium
ACAGCAATATTATTAAGGCTGTGGCTGAGTTTGACCGTACTACCAAAGAGCAGACTCCCGGCGTTAGTATCAAATATTTCGCAATCGGCAAAAAAGTTTCTGAGCAGATAACCAAACGCGGATTTGATTTGTATAAATCTGATTTTGAGTCGATTGAAAAAGTTTCGTACGAAACCGCTGGAAAAATTGCCCAAGAAATTACCGATATCTATCTTTCGGGTGAGTTCGACTGTGTTAAGGTTATTTACAACAAGTTTGTAAATGCCGCAGTGCAGAATACCGAAATCGAAAATTTCCTTCCGTTGCAATTTAAAGCCGAGCCGACAAAATTCAAAACAGACTATATTTTTGAGCCAGATAAGATTACAATTGTAAACAAAACTATACCACAATGGCTTAAAACGCAGTTTCTTTCAATCCTTGCCGAAAGTGCTGCTGGCGAGCAAGGTGCGCGAATGACCTCGATGAACAAGGCCACCGACAACGCCACCGAACTTATCAAAGAACTCAACATCAGTTACAACAAAGTACGTCAGGCATCCATCACCAACGAAATTATCGAAATTGTTTCGGGTGCAAACGCGGCTAAGTAACTTTTAATCAGATTACAACACATTATCAAAATATATGGCAAAGCAAAATATTTTTACAAGATTCGACAGCATAGTTAAAAACGCAGGTCTAGGCCGCAAGTATGCCTTGCACGCCTATATGCGCTACACCGACCTGTTTACCAAAGAAGACCGCGAACAGGTAGAGAGTTTCCGTAAACTCTACAACGAAAGCGGCAACAACATTACAGTAATGGAGTCGGCAGGATATTCCGACAACCAAATTGACATAATCGACAGGTTTGTATCTTTTTGTCAAGGTTTGCCGAGCACACGGTTTACAGGTTGGCTGAGATGGTTGTTTAGCCGCCGTCGTGCAATTAAAGAGCGCGAATACAAAGAACTCAATGGTTCGGCTAAGCAGGCTTCGTCGAAGAAAACTCGCAAAGCGTTTGAAACCGAGAACGATTTCTTGGAAAACCGATATTTTGACCAGCAGCAATATTTTAGCAATAAGTCAGGGCAATTTAAGAAAGATTACCATCACAATCAAAAAAGAATTATGCTTTTTAGCGTATCTGTGTCGGTAATATCCGTGCTTTCGGTATTTGTGGGCAATTTGGTTTGCTCCATATTCCATTTCGAGAGTTCGCCTGAATGGTTAGTAAACGGATTTAGTCTGTTAGTGGCTGTAATTTCCGCTGTTACGGCTTATATATCGTCAAACGACAAACTTTGCCAGAATCTTGATTTGTGGGTTCGTTTCCGTGTGGCAAGTGAAAAATTGAAATCGGAATACGCATTGTATCAAGGTCGTTGCGGCGACTACAATATTCCTGGCGACCATAAGGATGCCGCCGGACACACCGCTGCCGAAAAACGTTTCCGCGAGAATGTGGAGTCTATTGTGCAGGAAGCCAACGATAATTTCACCAAGATATTCCAGAATGGTAACGGTAATTCTCAGCCTAACCCAGAAGAGCAGCACCATATTCCAGCCGCTCCAAAACCTGTGGCTCCGCCCCAGATTACAGAGTTAGAAACTAAGCCTGAAACTAAGCCAGAGAATGTTTCTGAAGATGTTTCTGAAAATGTTCCTGAAGATGCTCCTGGCGGCTATGGCGACGATAGAGCCACCGTATCTGACGAACAGACTCCGCCACCTATTTCTGACGATGAGTTCGCAGAAGCGGATTCATTAGGATAGTTATCCTCTTTTTTGGATGAAAGTTTAAAAAAATTTTTTTTTATCTGAAATAAAAACTTAACTTTGCGGTGTACTTGGAGAAACCGTAATATAACAATTACGGTTTCTCTTTTGTTTTATTTTTTTTGGAACAAAAACAACATTTTAAAATGAGCAAAATAACATATCTTACAGAAGAGGGGCTCAAGAAACTTAATGACGAACTCGACCACCTGATTGCTGTGGAACGCCCCAACATATCGAGACAGATTGCCGAGGCCCGCGAAAAAGGCGACCTCTCGGAAAATGCTGAGTATGACGCCGCTAAAGAGGCACAGGGTCTGCTCGAACTCAAAATCTCCAAACTTCAGGAGACTATCAAAAACTCGCGCGTGCTCGACAAGTCGCAGATTCAGAGCGACACCGTGCAGATTTTAAGCAAGGTTACTATTCAGAATGCTAAGAATAAGGCTAAAATGACTTACACACTCGTGGCCGAAACCGAAGCCAACCTCAAAGAAGGCAAGATTTCGATTGAGACTCCCATCGCCAAAGGACTTCTGGGCAAGAAAGTGGGCGAAACAGTGAAAATCAAAATTCCCGCTGGCGAAACCGAGTTCACTATTCTCGACATTAGTATCTAGTTGATAGTTAACAGTTGAAAATTCATAATTTGTAATACATATTTATTATGGCAACAATATTTACACGTATTATCAATGGCGAGATTCCTTGCTACAAGATTGCTGAAAACGACGAGTTTTTCGCTTTCTTGGATATCAATCCCGTGCAGAAGGGTCACACCCTCGTAGTACCCAAGGAAGAGGTTAGCTACATATTTGACATCAACGACGACAAGCTCGGCCGATATATGGCTTTTGCAAAACGTGTTGCCGCCGCCATCAAGGCTGCTGTTCCCTGTATCAAGGTGGGCATAGCTGTGGTGGGATTGGAAGTGCCTCATTCGCACATCCACCTTATTCCGCTCAACGAGGTTAACGACCTCAACTTCGAGCATAAGATGACACTCCCAAAAGAGGAGATGGAGCAGATAGCTCAAAATATCATCAAAAACTTTAAATAGCAATTAGTTACACATCATAAGACCGGCTTAATAAACCGGTCTTTTATTTTATACTCAAAAATCAAATGGGAACATTAGAGGCTTTTATTTTAGGTATAGTACAAGGACTTACAGAATTTCTTCCGGTCAGCAGCAGCGGACATTTGGAGATAGGTCAGCATTTGTTGAACGTGGGCGATGCCGGCGGACTTACTTTCGACATCGTGGTGCACGTGGCTACAGTGCTTGCCACAATCACTATTTTCCGTAAGGAGATTTGGGCTTTGATTATCGGATTTTTCAAGAAACTTAATCCCGATACCGACCTTCCGCTCTGGCGCAGGCTCAACGACGCTCAGCGTTATGTTATTCTTATTGTGATTTCTATGATTCCGATCGGAATTGTAGGATTGTGTTTTAAAGACAAGGTGGAGGAGATATTCGCGTCGAGCATTGTGGTGGTGGGCTGCTGCCTGATTGTTACCTCGATATTGCTGGCTCTCACTCACTTTTTCAAGTCTGATCCCGACAAGGAGAAAAAAGAGATTTCGCCTCTCAATGCTTTTATTATCGGTATAGCTCAGTCGATAGCAGTATTGCCTGGACTTTCGCGCTCGGGCAGCACCATAGCCACAGGACTTCTTCTTGGCAACAAGCGCGAGAATGTGGCTCAGTTCTCATTCCTTATGGTTATTCCTCCGATTTTGGGAGAGGCTCTGTTGGACTTTAAGCACATAGTAGCCCCCTCGGCAGAATATCTTGCCGAGCACGGTGCAACGGCTCAGATTCCTGTAGCAGCATTGTTGGTAGGCTTTGTAGCCGCCTTTGTCAGCGGCTGTTTCGCCTGCAAATGGATGGTGCAGCTGATTAAGAAGTGCAAACTTATCTACTTCGCAATCTACTGCTTTGTAATGGGATTGATCTGTATTACTTTGTTGTAGCCTCCTCGGTCTCCTTCTCTTTGTAGACGGGCTGTACCACAGTTTTGTCTTTATATTTGAATACGTTTACGCGCTCGGAGGTGATTAGCTTGGTGGTATCCTCCTCGTAGGCGCGTATAACAACGCCGTTGTAGGTGAGCTTGTGGACATAAATCAGAATGTCGTAAGTGTCCAATGTGTCATATTTGTATTCAACGTCGATGGTGTCGAGCAGATAAGGAGTGTGAACGAAGTATCTGAAATGGGTGCTGTCGTAGCAGCCTTTGTTGAAGCTGTACCAGTATGTCTTGCCGTCGGAGTCTTTGCCGATTCCGTCGTAGTTGCTCAAAAACAGATTGTTAGACGTAGCCGATCTCAGCGAAATATCAGGCTTCTCTTCTACATACGATATGGGATAGGTGGCAGACTTGTTGAAGTCTATCATCGAATTGCCGGTGCTATCGTAAAAATAGTATGGAATTGTATTAGAATAGATGAAATATCTGTTTGCATCATCGGAACTGTTGTCAAATTTGTCGGAGCAAGCGCTCATTATTAAGCCAAATAACAGTGTAGGTAAAAGAAACTTTTTCATACAAGATTGTTTTAAATTTTTGACAAAAATAGACATAATAATTGTCAAATGTGCATCAATTGTGTTAAATGATTCTGATTATCTGCAAAAAAATTGCCCTAGCTTGCGTAAGTTCTTGAATATCAATGTTACTATTCCGCCTATTTTGTTGGTGCGGGCGGCACGGAGATCTTCGCGCATTTTTTGGCAGATGTTTCTGAACGAACGGTTGCTTATGCCCCCTGTACGCATCTTAACAGCGGTTATGGGGCAGTACGTTAGCTTGAAACCTGGTTTTGATACAAAGCGCATCATTAGGTCGTAGTCGGCTGCTATTCGGTACGATGTGTCGAACACGCCGTAAGATTCGTATGCAGTTTTCTTGGCAAAGAATGTCGGGTGCGGCGGCATCCATCCGTATTTCAACCGTTTTGGCTTGAACTCGCCCGAATGCCAGTAGCGAACCACTTTGTCCACATTCTCTTTGGCTACATATTCAAGGTCGGCGTATGCTGCGTCGGAGTTTTCTTGCTCTATTGCCGATACCATCTGGCTCAGTACGTTGTTTGACGCAAAAATGTCGTCGGCGTGCAAGAATGCTATTATGTCGCCAGTGGCCAAGGATATGCCCTTGTTGGCTGCGTAGTACATGCCTTGGTCGGGTTCTGATTGCAGGATGTCGGGATTGAACTGCTTTATTATATATAAGGTGTTGTCGGTGCTGGCTCCGTCGATAACGATATGCTCCTTGTTGGGATAGTCTTGCGTCTGAAACGACCGCATCGCATCGGCAATAGTCGCCTCGTTGTTTTTGCAGAGCGTAATTACCGAAATCTTAAGCATTTATCTCCCTC
Source organism: Bacteroidales bacterium (assembly GCA_017645985.1). Classification (GTDB taxonomy): domain Bacteria; phylum Bacteroidota; class Bacteroidia; order Bacteroidales; family UBA3824; genus UBA3824. The sequence continues at coordinate 5,149 of JAGCNK010000207.1, forward strand.
TCCTTTATTTTGGTTGCTGGATTGCCCTTATATATTCCGTAAGGCTGCATTTCGGAGGACGCTGTGCTGCCTGCCGAAAGTACCGAATGGCTGCGGCATACAGTGCCGGCTGTAACTACCGATTTGGCGCAAATCCATACGCCGTCTTCAATTGTTATCGGTGCTGTTATTAGGTAAAAATCAGTACTTTTGGTGTTGTGACTTCCAGTTTCGATTAAAGCTCCTTGCGATATGCAGCAGTTGCTTCCGATGGTCACCTGCGCCAAATTGTCGATCCATACTTCTTCGCCAATCCACGAATTGTCGCCTATGGCCAGCAGCCACGGATATTTGATATTTACTCGTGGTTTTATCACCACTCCTCTGCCAATTTTGGCTCCGAATATCTTCAGTATCAAGCGCTTGATGCCGTTGAACGGGAAAAACGGCGACATAAGGAGCGTGTAGTTTACAATGTACCACAACGCCCTTGTTATCACGTTGCGCCCGGGCGTGTAGCCGTGCTTGGAGTATGAGGACAAATCGGTTGTTTTCAATTACTTGACTAACTTGTTGGTGGCGGTGTCGGGAAATATCACGCTCGGTTTGAATTTCTTGGCCTCTTCAAAGTCCATAGAAGCGTACGAGATAATGATCACGATGTCGCCCGGAAGCACTTTTCTTGCCGCCGGACCGTTGAGGCAGATGCAGCCGCTGCCGTGCTCGCCGCGTATCACGTAGGTTTCCAACCGCTCGCCGTTGTTGATGTTTACTACCTGAACTTTTTCGTTATCGATAATATTGGCGGCATCCATCAACTCGCCGTCGATGGTGATGCTGCCAATATAGTCTAAGTTTGCCTGTGTAACGGTTACACGGTGTATTTTCGACTTTAATACTTCTATATTCATTTGGTTTACAAAAGGATATTGTCGATAAGTCGTGTCTTGCCGTCGTATACGGTGATGCAGATAACCGCATTTTTGGGTTTGTCGCCAGGAATCGGAAGCAGGGTGTCGCGGTCGGCAATCTCCACATATTCGAGGCAGAGGTTGGCGTCGGTGGCAATGTTCTGCTTGATGAAGTCTCTGATTTGTTTCTGCGATGCTCCGTTGTCAGCCATTTCCTTAGCCTCAAAAAGAGTCTTGGAAATCAGCAACGCGCTTTTGCGCTGTTCGGGCGAAAGATGCACGTTGCGGCTGCTGAGGGCAAGGCCGTCGGTTTCGCGCTTGATGGGGCACGATACAATCTCACCTTCAAAGTCGGGCATATATTTGCGCACCATGGCTTTCACTACAGCTATCTGCTGGTAGTCTTTTTGTCCGAAGTATGCGCGGTCGGGCTCCACAATGGCAAGCAGCTTGCTTACCACCTGGCATACGCCGTTGAAATGTCCCGGACGGTATTTGCCTTCCATCACTTCAGCCACCTTGCCGAGCGAGAACACGCGGGTGTCGGGCTCTGGATACATCTCCTCAACCGAGGGGGCGAACACTATGTCGCACGAGTTTTTTTCCAACAGTGCGAAGTCGGCGTCGGGGTCGCGGGGATATTTTTCAAGATCCTCCTTGTTGTTAAACTGTGTGGGGTTCACAAAAATGCTCACCACAGTGATGTCGTTGTCTTTGTTGGCCTGCTCCACAAGCGACATGTGTCCTTGGTGCAGTGCTCCCATTGTGGGAACAAATCCTACTGTCTTTGACTGCGAACGAAGCTTTTGAAGCCTCTGTTTCAGCGAATCGATTTCTTTGAATATTTCCATGTAGACTGTTTAAAAATTCGGGTGCAAAATTAAATAAAAAAACTCTTATTTGAGCAGGATGGAAAACTCCTTGGTGCCGGCAAACTCTACCTGGGTGTCGTTGGCCTTGCATTTGATCTGCACTTCCCACCAGCCCTGGCGTGCGTTTTTCTTCTCGCACTTAACGTACACAAGGTTGTTTTCTGCCTCTGAAAGGTTGGCGTTTACTGTGGTGGTGCCCATCAGGGTTTTCTTGGTGCTCATATAGTAGTACCAGCGGAATTCAAAGCTTACGTTTTCGGTGTTGAGCTTGAGCAGCTCGGGCAGGCTGAATACCGCCTCCAAGTCAAGGTCGGTCGAGAGCTTTACGCCTTCGGTCTTGGCTTCCTTGAGGGTTACCTTGTTGCCTCCGCAGTTGAATATCACTTGTGCCGGTGTAACTTCGGTCTGCGCCTGGATGCCTGCGGCCGCAAACAGCGCTATCAACAACATAGTTATTATTTTCATAGTTCAAACAGTTTTTAAGATTAGTTGCAAATTTTTTGCCGAAATGAACCGACAGATTGTTAATCTATTTTAAGTTACCGAGTTTTAATCTCTATTAAATGATTAAAAATCGCGGTAAAGTTAGAAATTATTATCCATATATATATCCTTTATTCGTATATTTGTATTCGCAATAAATCTATAAACAATATAAACAACCAATTCAACACAGAAATGAAAAAACACCTTCTTAGCGTAATGTCTGTTGCTGCGATGATGACGTTGTCGGCTTGCTTCGGCGGTGGCGACAATGGTGGCAGCAATGGTTCAGACAATGGATCTGACAATGGTGGCGGACAAAACATGTCGTCTGCCGAAATCATCAAACGTGCCGACGGTTCAGTAATTCGTCTGGGCGGTTACAAGGCTTCCGCTCCCGACATCGACGCTCCTATGTACAGCGCATCGCTCAAGGCCGACAATCTTCCCTCTAAGGTTGACTTGCGCCAATACCTCACTCCCGTAGAAAACCAAGGTCAGCTCGGTTCGTGTACTGCCAACGCCACAGCTGGTGCCTACGAGTATCTTATGTGGTGGCACAAACAAAGTCAGTTTGATTTGAGCCGTCTGTTTCTCTATTACAACACCCGCGTTATCGAAAATACTGTAAACGTGGATAATGGAGCTATGATTTTTGATGTAATCAAAGCTTTGCACGACAATGGCGTTTGTAGCGAAAACTCTTGGCCCTACGTTATTCAGAAATTCAAACAGCGTCCGCCTGAGAACTGTTATGCTGAGGCTAAAGAACACAATATCAGCAAGTATGAACGCATAGCGTTGGATCTCGACACTTGGAAAAGCGTTCTTGCAGAGGGCTATCCTATTATTTTTGGTGTTCAGATATTCAATTCGTTTCAGAATCCCCGCAACGGCTTCATCTCTATGCCAAGATCCAATGATCAACCTTTAGGCGGTCACGCTATGTGCTGCGTAGGCTATTCTGATCCCGACCGCGTGTTTATCGTGCGCAACTCGTGGGGTCACCAGTGGGGCGACAAAGGATACTGCTACATTCCCTACGACTATATGATGAACCGCAAATACAACGACGGCGACTCTTGGGTAATCTACAGCATGGACGGCGAAATCAATACCGACCAAATCGAGGAAGAGGCTTGGAACGACGACGAGGAGTCGATGTTTGTGGATATGGAAAACGAGTTTACCGATATGTCGGACGAGAACTGGGACGCTATGTGTGAAGAACTTGGCGACTATGACATCGTGTTCCGCCTTGGTGCGCTCTACAATTATGCTTGTTGGGGTGACGAGGAGGCTGATCCCGCAGAAACTAAGGCTGCACTTGAGAAACTCAAAAAAATTCTCGTGATGTTCGGTCTCGACTACTCGCCCAAAAAGGTGCTCAAACACTGCGAGAACCTTTGGAGCAGCAAGGATAATTTCCTTGAAGAGACGGTAGAGATTCTCTCAAAATATCTGTCGGATGGTGCTCGTGCCACTATCGCAGCCGATATGCTCGAAATTTGCGAAGCCGATGGCGATGCCGCAGAAAACGAACGCGTGTTGATTGCAGACCTTGTGACCGAATGGCTCAACGATGACCTCCTTGAGGAATACTACTCTGAGTATTTCGACGAGGAAGACGAAGACGACTACGACTATTACGAAGACGAAGACGACTATTACTATGATGAAGACTTCGACTATGGTGATGAATTGTAACAGTCTGTAATACAAACCATTAAAATGCCGTCTGTGATTTTTGTCGCAGACGGTTTTTTTTATTCTGCCTTAATGAAAAAAATGACAAAAAAAAGTAAAATATTTCACTTTTTATATTAGGGTGCGAAGGGGTTGGAGTGTTATATTAATGAGGATTTGAAAAAACAAACCCCCGATGCAGAAAACTTAAAAATCAACTTTTAAAATATCACTACCATGAACAATACATTCTACACCCCAGCAAGTTTTGACGCCGATCTGATGGAGTCTGCCGACACAACATCTTTAGTAGAAATGATAGCAACTCTCGCTATGGACGACGCCGACGATTTTTACAGCGAAATCTAACAAAACTATAACTTTGTGAGCACTTAATCAAACTCGCAACCTAATCAAACACAAAAACGGATTGTTCTAAAACCGCGTGTCCGCGTCTTGAACAATCCGTTTTTTTTTATTTTATTTAACTAACTACAATATAAGCATAGCGTCGCCGTAGGGTCCGAAGCGGTAACCTTCTTTGAGCGCTATCTGGTACGAGCTCATCAAAAAGTCGAAACCTGCGAACGCCGCCGTGGTCATCAGCATTGTGCTGTACGGATGGTGAAAGTTGGTAATGAGGCTTGACGGCACGCTGAACTCGTAGGGCGGGAAGATAAACTTGTTGGTCCATCCTTCGAATGGTTTCAAGAATCCGCTGGTAGATACAGAGCTCTCCAATGTGCGTGCTGTGGAAATGCCCACCGCGCATACGTTTTTGTGCTCCTCTTTGCCTTTGTTTACAATTTCTACGCACTCGTCGTTGATGAAAATCTGCTCGCTGTCCATTTTGTGCTTGGTGAGGTCTTCGACATCCACGTTGCGGAAATTGCCCAGACCTACGTGAGCTGTCACTTCTGCAAAGTTGACACCTACGATCTCCAAACGTTTCAAGAGGTTTTTGCTGAAATGCAGACCTGCTGCCGGAGCAGCCACCGCGCCTTCGTGCTTGGCGTAGATGGTCTGATAGTTTTCTGCGTCCTCGGGTGTTACGGGGCGGTTGATATATTTTGTGGGCAGAGGAGTCTCGCCCATACTGAAAAGTATCTTTTTGAAATCTTCGTACTGACCGTCGAAAAGGAATCTGAGTGTGCGGCCGCGTGAGGTTGTGTTGTCGATAACCTCAGCCACCAGGCTGTCGTCTTCGCCGAAATAGAGCTTGTTGCCAATGCGTATTTTGCGGGCGGGGTCTACAAGTACGTCCCACAGACGCTGTTCGCGGTTGAGTTCGCGGAGCAGGAATACCTCAATTTTAGCGCCGGTTTTCTCTTTGTTGCCGTACAGCCTTGCCGGAAACACCTTGGTGTTGTTAAGCACCATAACGTCGCCGTCGTTGAAATACTCCACAATGTCTTTGAAAATCCTGTGTTCTACAGCCTTGGTCTTGCGGTTGATAACCATAAGCCGTGCCTCGTCCCTGTTTTCGGTTGGGAACATAGCCACCTGCCTGTCGGGAAGTTCGTACTTAAACTTTGATAATTTCATTTGTCAGTTAACTATTTACAAATTTTGTATACAAATTGCAACGTTGCAAAATTACAAATTATTCTTGATAATTATCCAAATTTTTTTCGAAATCTTCTAATTTTATTGCAGTTTCTAACGAAATGGAGCCTATTTTTGTACGTCTGAGGCCGGCAAGGTGAGCGCCCACGCCGAGACGTTCGCCTATGTCGTTGGCAAGCGAGCGTATGTAAGTGCCTTTGCTGCAAGCTACTGATGCTTTGAAGAGTTTCTTCTCATCGTCCCATTCTGTAATCTCTATGGAGTATATCTCGATGGGGTGCGGACGCATTTTTACCTCGTCGCCACGTCCTTTGTGCGCCGAAATGTATGCGGGTTTGCCGTCGATTTTTTTTGCGCTGTATACCGGAGGATACTGTATCTGGTTGCCTACGAATGATTTAAGGCACTCTTCCACCTGCTCACGGGTGATGTCAGATACGTCTTTGAAGTTTTCGGGTTCGGTTTCGAGGTCGAAACTCGGAGTGGTGGCTCCAAGCTGCACTGTGGCTATGTACTCTTTGTCGTGGTCTTGAAACGTGGTTATCTCTTTGGTTTTGCGTCCGGTGCATACTATCAGCAGACCCGATGCCAGGGGATCGAGAGTGCCGGCGTGTCCCACTTTGATTTTTTTTATGCCGAGATGTGTCTTGAGCATATAGCGTACTTTGTTGACAAGGTCGAACGATGTCCATCGTAGCGGCTTGTCAAATACCAATACTTGTCCTAATGTGAAGGGGTCTGTGGGTTGCTGTGTCTGATTGTCAGGCATATAAATATGAAGTTTTAATGTGTGTATTTCTGTTTTGCACGTCGTAGGGCTCTACGGATCTTGTAAAAGTTTGGCGGCGGCACGGGGTCGTATCCGTGCGTGCCCCAGGGATTGCAGCGCAAGATGCGCCAGGTGGCAAGTATTGTGCCGCGTATTATACCGTGATACTCAACAGCTTGCATAGCGTAAACCGAACATGTGGGGGTGTGACGGCAGGCGTCGGGCAGCCACGGCGAAATGCAGGCGCGGTAAAACCGTACCGGCAGAAGGTAGATTTGTCTAATTACAGCCGCAAGATTCATTAAGCAACTCTTTTACGTTGGATATTTTGCTGTAACATTCGCGGCAGAGCGGTTCGTAAGTGTTTTTTTCTCCGAGACTTACCAGATTGTCGTCGGCAGATAGGCGGTGCGAGAACTGCGCCAGCGATCCGCAGCGTGTGCAGACGGCGTGCACCTTGGTTACGTCGTCGGCTATGCACATCATTGAACCCATAGGTCCGAACGGACGTCCGAGATAGTCCATGTCTAATCCGGCTGCTATCACCCTCACGCCTCTGAATGCGAGTGTGCGGCATACGCTGGTGAGGTCGTTGTCGAAAAACTGCGCCTCGTCGATGCCTATCACCTGAGCGTCGCCGGCAAGCGCCAGTATGTCGGTGCTTTTGGCCACTACGGTAGATTGTATGGAATGCTTGTCGTGCGACACCACGGCGGTGGCGCTGTAGCGGGTGTCGGTCGACGGTTTGAATATGGCGGTTCTGAGTCCTGCAATCTGTGCGCGGCGCAGACGGCGGATGAGTTCTTCAGTTTTGCCCGAAAACATTGAGCCTGAGATTACTTCGATGCTTCCGGCGTGGCATTTGGGTTCAAGAAACATAGCTTAAGTATTGATTTTTTTGCGATGGCAAATGTAACCAAAATGCGGATATTTTCAAACACGGCGGCCAATAATTTACTTGGCGTTTTTGGTGCGTGAAATTACAAACTGGGCGAAGTTGATGTCGTCGAACGTGGTGATTTTGATGTTGTTTTTTTCGCCTTCGATAAGGTTGATGGTTTCGCCGTACTGCTCCACCACCGAGGCGTCGTCGGTAAACATCTGAGTGTAAGGCTGCTGGTATGCCTTGCGCAGAACGTCGGCGTGAAACACCTGAGGGGTCTGTATCAGTTTTACTGTGTTGCGGTCTATGATTTTGCTGCTGCCGTCGGCTGCCACGGTGCGTATCGATTCGGGCGGATTGATGCACGGCACGGCGTTGCCTTTGAGTGCCGCCTGGGTGTAGCACTGCGCTATGCACGATACCGACACGAGAGGTCGCACTCCGTCGTGAACTCCCACAATGTCGACCTCGGGTCCGAGTGTGTCAACTGCGTTTTTTACCGAATGAAACCGCTCTGCTCCGCCGTAGACATATCTGTAAGAGTCGGGACGGAGAAAAGGCTGCGAGAGTTTTCTCCAAAACTCACCGAGACCTTGCGGCAGCACCAGTATCACCTCTATTTCGGGGTCGAAACTGCGAAACTGGTTTACAGTGCGGCACAGGATGGGCATGCCGTCGAGGTCAAGAAACTGTTTGGGCGTACTCATACCCATGCGCAGGCCTTTGCCGCCTGCCACAATTATTACGGCGCGTTTCATCAGGCTGCGGGTGTGATGTTGTCAGATATGTACTGCGCCACGCGCTTGTTGATTTTTTCGGAGAGCAGCGCCATGTTGAAGTTCTTCTTCTCAAATGTGGCTAACTCTACAAGCGCCACGGTCTGCTTGCCGTAAACGAGCGGTATAAATATAAGGTGTCGTGGCGAACCCTGACCAAGTCCTGAAACTACCACTTGGATGTAGTTTTCGGGAATGTTGTCGAGTTCGAGGGTCTTCTTGTCCTTGGCTACCTGACCGTTGATGCCTTCGCCGATTTCGAATGTGCGGTCGGTGTCGGGCGTGTAGTATGCGTAGGTGCTTTTGATTTCGTACTTTCCGATTTTGGGATTGAGCGCGTAAGCCACACCCTGCACAATGTCGAACACTTTGGCAAAGTTGCTGAGCAGCTTGTCGAAATATTCGTTGAGGTCGGCAGTCTGTTCCAGGTCGGCGGCAATCTGGTTTGCCACCTGGTCGAGGTGCTTGTTTTCCTCCGCCTCGCGTTTGGCTTTCTGCTGTTTCTCCTGGCGGGCCTTCTCCTGCTTTATTTCCTCGTTGTTGTCGTCGGCATCGCTGCGTGCGTTGGCTAGGTCGTCGGAGTTTACTCTGTCGGTAGAGCCTTTTACAGAGAGGAAGTCGAGCTGCGACTCGGTAACGCTTGCCTGGTGGAATATTTTCTTGGCGTAGGCAGTAGTGGCGGCTGCCCATATAGCCGAAACCGCCGCAAATCCCAGGAGTATGTTTTTATAGTACTCTTGAAGTTGCGGTATCAAGGCGGCTGTAATCACCGCTACGCACACCACAATCCATATTGTGAGCGCAGTAGCTATATTTTTTTTGGCCTTGTCGAATTTTTTCATGGTATGATCGTCATTTAAGGTTTTTCAAAAAGTCAATTATCTCGTTTGTTACCATTATGTGGTCTACTTCGGTGGCTTTGATGGCAGCCGTGGTCATTGTCTTTACCTGGCATTCGTCGGGCGACTGCACTATCACCGTGCCTCCGGCGTCTTTGATGGCCTTGAGCCCGAGGGCGCCGTCCTTGTTGGCTCCTGAGAGCAGTATTCCCACCGAGTCGGTTTTGAAGGTTTTGGCTATCGAAAAGAATGTTACGTCGATCGACGGCCGCGAATGGTTTACAGGTTCTTCTGTTGATAGCGAAAACTGGTTGTTGGCGTCAACGTACATGTGATAGTTGGCTGGAGCGAGGTAAGCTATGCCCGGCATCACGGTGTCTTTGTCGAAAGGCTCGCAAATCGGTATGTTTGATTTAAGCGATAGTGCCTCCACAAATCCGCCCCTGACGTTTTTGAGACGGTGCAGGCATAGGAAAATAGTGTGAGGGTAGTTGCGCGGTATGCTCGATAGCAACGCCGTCACCGTTTGAAAGCTTCCTGCCGATCCTCCTATTACAATGTTGCCCATAACCTTTTTACTTTTGAACTTTTACAAAAATGTTTTCGTTTTTCGACACCGGGATAAATGTTCCACGGTAGTCGCATCCGCTGAGATTCTCGCGTATGCCTATTATGAAGTATCCGCCGCTGACGATGGTCTTGGCAAGGTTGTCAACCACCATTTTCTTGGTCTGGACGTTCATGTATAGCATACGGTCGCGAAACAGCACAAGGTTGAATCCGTTGTCGGGCGGAGGAGTGCTGATGATGTCGCCTTTGAGGAATATGACGTTGTCGAGCAGCTGCGACGAAAAATAGTCGTATTTGTCTTCTCGGGTGAGATAGTGAGTCAGTTCGGCGTCCGGGTCTATTTTTTTGAAGTTTGCCGAGCTGATTTCTAATTTCTTCTGGTCGATGAATCCGCTTTTGGCGTCGTTGAGTATCTTGTGGATGGGCGATGTGGCGTATACAGTGCACCGGTTGAGGATGCGTTTGCGGTGGAGAATCACCAGCAGCGAGTAGAGCTCGTCGTCGCCGCATATCTGGGGAATCCATATTTTGCAGAGCGTCTCGTTTTTGAGTTTCTCCACAATGTTGTCTTCCAGAAACTTCCACATAGAGTAGTCGCGAAACATCTCGGTTGTAGGCACGAATATTTCCGACACGAACAGGTCGGCAAAGTAGTTGTCGGCCATAAGCTTGTTTACGAGGCGGTCGGGAGTCTGCACGCCGTGCATATACATCGACCTTGTCATACGGTGCATAAGGATGTCTTGCGAGTAGTACGAGAAGTCTACGTCGCGGAGCGTGCGCACTGTCGAAATGATTTTTCTGAAATCCTCGTGTGGTATGTTAAGAAATTCGTCCATAGCCTAAAACACTTTTTTGTTGTAAATCAGACCTTTCTTTTCGTACTTTACGCTCGTTGGGCCGATGATGCTCTCATGTATTCCCAGCACGAGCGATCCGTATGTGTCGAGGTAATTCCAAAAATCAATAAACAGCTTGTTTTGCAGTGTGTTGTTGAAGTAAATCAGTACATTGCGGCACAAAATGATGTCGTACGACACGTTGAAAGGGTTGGGGTCGGTAACGAGGTCGTGCTTTTTGAAAATTGCCTTGTCGAGAAATTCGCGCTTTATTTTAAAGGTGTCTTTCACCTTGTTGATGTCGAAATATTTCTCGTATGTTACCACAAGATGCTCGTCGAAGTTGTAAGGATTTTCGCACAGCACCTTGTTGAAGTTGTCGAGATATTCAGACACCGACCTGTAGCTGTATACGCCCGACTGGGCGGTTTTGATTACGTCGGTGTTGAGGTCGGTGGCGTAGATGTTGCAACGGTGAAGCATGTTCATCTCGTTGAGCAGTATTATCATAGAGTACACCTCCTGACCTGTGGAGCATCCTGCGTGCCAGATGTTGATTTCGCGCTTGCTTGCAAGGCGTGGCAGTATGCGGTATTTGATTGCGTGCCATACCTGAGGGTCGCGAAACAGCTCGGTGGTGTTTACAGTGATGTCTCTGACCACCTGCTCCAAAAACAGACGGTCTTCTTTAACTTTGGCTATCAGCTTCGACAGGTCAAGTTTGTAGTCCATCATCACCTTTTCCACCCGCCTTAGAAACGATTTTTCGGAGTAGTTGGCAAAATCGTATCCAGCGTAGTCGCGCAAGGTTCTAATAAGTGTCAGTATGTTAGGGTCTTCAAACATTTTTCTATAAGTATACATGCCCCCCTGGGGCTTTTGCAAAAAAAATTATAGTTCAAATATAAGACATTTTTTGCAAAAACGTATGTTTTTTTACGCCGATAATTATTTTTTTTAAGATTTTTAATAGACGTCGCGTTCGTAGCCGAGCATGGGCGGAACCATCTGGGTTCTGTTGCCGCTTACGCCGATGGCTTTTAGAGCGGGCAGGTTTTGCAGCAACTCGGGAAATTGAGCGAAAAGATTGTTGCAGAGGTTGAGGTCGTAAAGGTTCTCAAATTTTACCACTTCGTTGGGCAGACGTGTGAGCCTGTTGTTGCTCAGGTCAAGGAACACAAGGCTTGTGAGCTTGGTGATGTCGGTGGGCACGGTTGTGAGGCTGTTGTGGCTGAGTATCAGACGCTGAAGGTTGTACAATTGCGATATTCTTGTGGGAACCGACATCAAGCCGCATCCCGAGAGCGACAATCTGGTGAGTGTGGTGATGTTGCATATCTGCGTCATGTCGCGTATCTTGTTGTTGTCTAAGTATAACACTTTGAGCGACTTGAAGTTGGCTACCGTGGTGGGCAGCGATGCTATTGTGTTGCCGGCAAGCATCAGCACCTCAAGGTCTTTGAGGTTGGTGAGTGCGCCCTGGAATGCTGTTATCTTGTTGAACGAGAGGTCTAACTCTTTGAGCGACTTCATATTAGAAATCGTTGCGGGGATGACTGTAATCAGGTTGTTTGACAATGTGGCAGATTCGAGCTGCGTGCAGTTGGTTAGCTGCGCCATTTCGCTTATGCGGTTGTTGGCTAAGGAGATGCGTTTCAATTTTTTGAGTCCTGCCACCTCGCCAGGTATGCGTGCTATGGCGTTCTGGTCGGCAAAGATGAACCTCAGTTCGGTAAGCTGAAACAACTGAGGCGGCAATGTGGTGAGCGTGTTGCCCTGTATGTATATGGCTTTGAGGTTTTTGAGCTGGGCTATGTCGGCGGGCAGCGACGATATGCCCTGGTTGCTCAGGTCGAGCACCTCGGCTTTGTCGGCGTTAGAGAGCGCCTCTTCTACCGATGTGTATGCTATCTGTTTGGCAAGCCACTGGTCGTTGTAGTCCTGCGCGTATGTGGCGGCAACGGCTGTGAGCGTTATTGCGAGCGATAAGATAAGTCTTTTCATTTTAATTGTCATTTTCTGAATTAAACATATTATTAACAAAACAAATATAATGCCTATATTTTGAGCGGCTGTGCTTTTTGGCGCAGTCGGAGGCGTTTTTGATTCCTCCGAGATAATAACGTTGAAACCACGGCAAAACGCATAAAATTGCAGTCCAATTGCCGTAATTTTTTGCCAAATATACTCCGAGCATTGCCAGCGACCCCAGAATCACCTCCGACGACACGCCGTCTATCACACTCAGCGACATATACTGCCCAAGTCCAGGCACTATGGCGCTTGCCACGCCTGCCACCGCCGGCGACGGTTTCGACTTCTTTTGCCATTTTTTCGACAGTTTCAAAAACTCGTCGCGGCGTTCTTCTGGCAGTGATTTTAGAAAGCATTCAGTTGATTTGTCGTACTGACCGAGACAGTAGTAGCAGATGCCCAGACGTCGGTTCACTTCGTTTTGGATGCTGGGTTCGGCGGCGGTGTCTGCTTGCATAAGCGAAGCCACGGCGTTGAAGTATTTTTTTGCTGCGATATAGATATCGGCTTTTGTAATAAGAACTTTACTACGCTCGTCCTGGGTGGCGGCGTAGAGGTATGCCTGATTGATGAACATCTCGGCAAGACGGAGGTTTTCTGCCTCGGACGATAGCTGTGCGGCGGCTATATAGTTCTGGTTGCTGGTGTGCAATGTGTCGAACAGTATGGCACGCTGCAACTCTTTGAACTGGTTTTGTGCGCTAACCGTTAGGCTAAAAAAGATTATCGTGCATATAGTCCACAATTTGTTCATCGTGCTTTTTCTTTATTGTGTTGTTGTATTTGTTTACCGACTTGGCTGTGCCGAATATGTTGCCCACATAAAAGCAAGCCGACAATGACGCAAAAAATAGCGGATAAGGGTCTTTGTAACCATATTTGTGAAATCCGTACGCCACGTGTGCCAGTTCAAAACCGCTCCGCAGCAGAGCCATGATGCCTTCGCGAACGTAGCCGCAGTAGATACGTCCCGAGCCTGGCAATACCGCCGACATTGAAACGGCTATCAGCATAGATTTTTGGTCTAATTTCTTTTGACAGAATGATTTGACTTCGGGTGTCAGCAGCGGATTGTTGATGTCGGCGGGTGTCTGGTTGATAACCGCCAGGCAGTTTTTTATGTTTGTGCCTTTGATGGTGTATGGCGATTGCAGCGAGTCGCAAAACGTGTATGCCTTGGCGTATTCACCCGAGTTTATCAGTAGTTTTACATAGTGGAAATAATATCCAGGTTGAGTTTGGCATTGCGGCAGAATGTATTTTTCAAAGGTCTTTTCGGCATTTTTGTAGTCATAGATAATTGAATAACAGTCTATTGTTTTGAATGCGTAATCTAAACTATTGCTGCAAGTGCTGTCGGCAAGGCGTGCATACTCCTCGGCGGCAAACTGGTATTGCTGTGTGTTGTACAGATATTCGGCAAAAATTCTGGTGTGCGTGGTGTCGTAGAGGTTTTGCGCTGCGCACATCTGCGCCGTGAGGCATAATAATATTGCTATGGCGGCGTGTTTCATTGCTTTCTTTTCAATGGATAGTCGATTAGCAGTCCGTCGTTGCCTTGAAGGTAGCCCGGCTTGTTGATTCCGCTGCAGCGAAGCAGTCGGTCAAACGTGTCGGCAAAGCCGTAGAAGAATCCGTTTTGACTGAAAGTCATCTGGCTGTAATGCGAGCAGGAAGGGTAAAAACTACATCTCTGTATGTCCTGGGGCGATATTACACGTCGGTAAAATGCGAACAGCGGGTTGAGGCTTGTTTCTTCGTATTCTTCGCATTTTTGAGGTGCGGTGCTGATGGGTGTTACGCATTGTAACTGAGCGGTATCACCGTCTACAACTACGTTGGTGTAGATGGTTTTGGTGTATATTTCGCCGTTGCCGCTTGCCACCGACACTATCTGTGTGGGAAAATCTATTCCGTCAACGTTGATGTAGTTGTAGTAGAATGTCCTTACCATCGGGCTGCCTTTGCGGTTGAGCATCACTGCTGCGCTGAGGCGGTTGTCGGCTTGTGAAATGATGATTTTGCATACCAGTCCCGACGATGTGTCTGCGTAGTTTTCGGGAAGTGAATATTCGGTAAGCACTGCTCCGTTGCGCCAGGAAACGTCGGTAATGTGGTAGTTAAAATCTTCTGCGCCGCCGTTGCCTATTGTTCCCATTATGGCCTGATATGGCAGCGATGATTTCAGTAGCGACGAGTCAACACTGATTTCGGCTTGCTTGTGGTTGTTTTGCCATTGGGCCATTTTGTCGAAGGTGAGTTCCACAGTGTAGACCGCTGGGTAGATGTAGCTTGTGGTGAGGGTGTTGTTTCGGCTGTTGAATGATACACGGCCTTTGGCTACGTGGTTGATGGTGGCTCCGTCGGTGGTTTCTTCGGTAAAGTCGGCTGAAAGCGAATAGTGCAGTTGTGCAAACGCAGATCCTCCGGCGGCAAGTAAGACTGTAAGCGCGATTATTTTACCGACAGCCATTTGGCGAGTCCTCCCACAGCCGCGCCCGTGAGGCAGCCGTAAATAGCCAGTTTCACCTCGCGCCTGTCGCCGTGCTTGCAGGCGTAAACAATTGCCACAGCTATGGGACCCGCGCCCGCTCCGTAGAGCGTGTATGTGCCTACTGCCGATACCAAGGCTGTGAACACAAAGGTGGGCATACGTCCCGGCATTGCGCTTTGCGGATAAAGATTCACCATAGCGAAATTGTTAAACTCCGCTGTGTTGCAGCCGTTATTTGAAGCGATGGTTTCAATCTCGCAGGCTATGCTGTCGGCGGTGGCAAATTTTTCGGTAAGTCCGCTGTCAGAAAACCAGTCGGGGTCGGTGCCGTCGGCATAAACCACCGATGCCACAAAGATTAACGATAATATGGCTGCTAACTTTTTCATTCTATTTTGATTGTGAAATGCGCTCGCGGTTGGCGTTGATATACTTGTTGAGTGTGCGTTCAAGCAGTTCGATGTCTTCTGCCGACAAGGCGGTGATGTTAAACGAAGGATAGGTGAACTCTTGCAGCTGCTTTTCCTTGTTGTATCCGCGCACTGTGATGGATATCTTTTTCTGCAGACCAAAAAAGCTCTTGGTGATGGTGTATTTGTGCAGCAGTTTTTTCTTGATGTTGAACGACAGGCAGCGGCGAAACAGCGGATATGCCGTGTAGCGTTTTACTACTATCGGGTCTTTGTCGTCGTCGAAACTGAAATACGAGGGATTGATCAACAGCAGTACAATGTGAGCCACCACCATCACTCCGCAGATAATCAGGCAGGTTTTCATATTGTACTTGTCGAAATAGATATATGCCAATGAACCAATCGCCAGCAGTCCCGAAATGATATATGCCAGGCGATATTTTGATGTAGTTAAATTATTGTCTATAAACATATCTGATATTGTTATCTAATTAAATAATTAAAGATTCATCTGGTTGTAAAACGAGAACGACTGGCAGATGTCCTCGTAGGTGCAATGCACGTCGTATTGGTATTTGCCAAAACCGCTTACGAGCGAGAACGATATTTTGCCTTCGGTGTTTTTCTTGTCGTGGTGCATCAGTTCTATGAGCGTTTTGTAGATGTCCATACTGAAGCGGAACGGTTGGAAATACAGTCCTATAATCTTTGCCACTTCTATGAGGCTTTGAATAGGAAATCCCATATAGTGGTTGCTCAGATATAGCTCGCAAACTATGCCCACAGCCACAGCCTCGCCGTGCAGAAGTGGTTTGTCGGTGTTGAACGAGAAGCTCTCCACAGCGTGTCCGATTGTGTGACCGAAGTTGAGCATTTTTCTCACGCCTTTTTCGGTGGGGTCGGCTGATGTGAACTCGTTCTTTATCATTATCGAGGTCTCCACAAGCTCGGTGAGCAGATTCCAGTCGGGCTGCTTGGGGTTGAACTGGCTGATGCGCTCAAAATAGTCCTTGTCGACCAGCAGTGCGTGTTTTATCATTTCGGCAAAGCCGGAAATAATCTGCGCCGTGGGCAGCGATTTCAAAAACTGTGTGTCAACGATTATCTTGTCGGGATTGCGGAAAATTCCAATCTCGTTTTTAAAGTTCTGAAAATCAACAGCTAACTTGCCTCCGCACGAAGCGTCCACCTGAGCCAGCAGGGTAGTGGGAACGTTTACGAACTTGATGCCGCGTTTAAACAGCGACGCCGCCAATCCGCCCATATCGCCGATAACACCGCCGCCAAGGTTGATAAACAGACTCTTGCGGTCGGCACCGAGATTGCTCAGCTTCGACCATATAATACTCAGTGTGTCAAGGTTTTTGTGCTGTTCGCCGCTCTTGATTTCTATCACTGTGGCGCCGTTTTGGCTGATGCAGGGTAGGAGAGGGAGGCAGTGCCGGGAGGTGTTCTCGTCAACAAGTACAAACACTTTTGACGAAACGCTTTTGATTATTTCCGACAATACTGCGTCGGCGTTTTGCGTACATACTACGTTTTCAGGCAGATTCATACTGTGGTTTCAATTTTTATTTCGGTTTCAAAATTATAAAAAATCGGCAATAATCAGACCGAGAAAATGTAATTCTAAATTTTTTTTTAAAATGATGGCTGTATAACAAAAATGTTTGTAACTTTGCACCAACAAAAAGGTAAATAATGCGGACGGATTTGGTTTGATTGCAACCGCTTAAAAAAAATGCTAAAGCAACGCCGCCTTCCCAATTATAATACCTCAGAATTTTTTTTAGTAATCAACACAATTAACTTAGTATGTCATATTTTTTCACATCAGAATCAGTTTCTGAGGGACATCCCGACAAAGTGGCAGATCAGATTTCTGACGCACTTTTGGACGAATTTTTAAAACAGGACTCAGAAAGCAAGGTGGCTTGCGAAACTTTCGTTACCACCGGTCTTGCCGTTTTGGGTGGCGAGGTAAAAACAGAGGCTTATGTCGACGTGCAGCAGACTGCCCGCGACGTTATCAACCGAATCGGCTACACCAAAGGCGAATATATGTTTGACGGCAACAGCTGCGGCGTGATTTCGGCTATCCACGGTCAGAGCCAGGATATCAACCGAGGCGTTGAGCGCGAAGACCTTGACAATCAAGGCGCTGGCGACCAGGGTATGATGTTCGGCTACGCTGTTAAAGAGTCGCAGAACCTTATGCCTTATAGCATCGAGCTGGCTCACAAGCTGCTTATCGAACTTGCAGCCATCCGCCGCGAGGGTAAGGAGATGACTTATCTCCGTCCCGACAGCAAGAGCCAGGTAACTATCGAATACGGCGACAACAATGTTGCAAAACGTATCGACACTATCGTTATCTCTACTCAGCACGACGAGTTTATTAAGGCCGATACTGCCAAAAAACAGCTCAAGGCCGACAAGGATATGGTGGCAAAAATCACCGAGGATGTCCGCGACATTCTCATCCCCCGTCTTCTTAAAAAGCTCAGCGCCAAAGAAAAAGCTCTTTTCAAGGGCGACTACAAACTGTTGGTTAACCCCACTGGCAAGTTTGTTATCGGCGGACCTCACGGCGATACCGGCCTCACAGGACGCAAGATTATCGTTGACACCTACGGCGGCAAGGGCGCACACGGCGGCGGAGCTTTCTCGGGCAAAGACCCCTCAAAGGTAGACCGCAGCGCAGCATACGCTACACGCCATATTGCCAAAAACTTAGTGGCAGCCGGCATTGCCGACGAGTGCTTGGTGCAGGTGGCTTACGCTATCGGCGTGGCTCAGCCCGTGGGCTTGTATGTTAACACTTACGGCACAAGCAAGGTAAAAATTAGCGACGGCGAAATTGCTGAGAAACTTCTCAAGATTTTCGACCTCCGTCCCGCCGCTATTATCCGCAGATTGAAACTTAAAAACCCAATCTTCTTGGATACAGCTGCTTACGGACATTTCGGCCGCGAACCTTACTCCAAAAAAGTGGAAGTTATCGAAAACGGCAAAAAGGTGAAAAAAGAGGTTGAGTTCTTCACTTGGGAAAAACTCGACTATGTGGACACTCTCAAAAAGGAGTTCGCCATTTAAAACTTTTTTAACCTCTTGATACAATATTTGGCAAGGAATATGGTTATATAATTGTAATCATATTCCTTTCTTTAAAAACAAAAAGGAAGTTTTTCCGTATAAAGATTTGGATGATAACAACCACGGTATAAATATCGATATGAAAAAGTCAAAATACATAAAATTCGCACTCTGCTTGGCGCTGGGCTGTTTCTTCAGCCTTGGTGTGTTTGCTGAAGATTACAATGGTGTCGGTGACGACCCAAACAAGGATGTGCCAAAAATTCCGATTCCAATTGATGGTGGAGTGTCTGTTTTGATAGCCGCAGGTGTTGGCTACGGTGTAAAAAAGTACCGTGACTATCGTTTAAGTAAGAAGGATATCGAACCTCGTTGTTCTGAATAGGATAAAACCCTTTTATGTCTTCAAAGTTTTATTGTAGTTGGTCTCCTTTGGGTAAGGCAGCTTTCAATATTGCTGTTGCGGGCTTGGTAGGTTTTGTTTTCTTCTTCTTCCTAAAAAAAATTACTTCTTCTTCAATCTTTACGAATATGGCGTCTATTGCCTTACTGAGCTGATAGCCAATTCGGTAAAGTTTGTCCTTAATTTATTCGGCTTCAAATGCCTGACATTTGGCAAGATTATTTCCAACACCGACGGAGTGTCGCTTATTTTAGACCGCGGATGCGTTGGACGTAATGTGCTTGTGGTGTTTGCGGCTTTTATCATTGCCACTCCTGCCGAGGTTTGGCGAAAGTTTGCCTATATTGCCGCCGGACTTGCCGTTATCGTTTTGCTCAATGTGCTGCGTATTTCGTTGCTGATGTATGTGGGCACCTATCACAACGAGTGGTTTCACTTTGCCCACGAATATCTGTTTAAATACACGCTCTACGCTGGAGTGTTTTTGCTGTGGGTGCTGTGGATGAACAAGTTCAGGTCTTCATCTTCTTTTTCTTCGCCGCAGGAAAAAGCACATTGTTGAGTATCAGACGGTAGCCTGGCGAGTTTGGATGCAGGTCGAGGTCGGTGGGAGGATCGCCCACATAGTGCAGATAATCTTCGGGGTCGTGTCCGCCGTACCAGGTCCAAGTGCCTTTGCCGTATTCGCCGTGTATGTAGCGTGCTTCGTTGGCGGCTTTGTTTTCGCCCATAATCAGAACTGAACTTTTCAGCACTTCCTTGCGGTACGATGTGGTCTGTCCCATAAATCCGTCGATAATGTTCTCATGGTTCTGACATAGCATAGTGGGCACAGGATCCCACTTGGCAGAAAATTCAAACAGTGAGAATATGTCGTTCTCTTTTTGCACGCGCCGTGTGGTGGTGGCGTCTATGTCGCTGTATTCGTACACGTTGGGGTTGAGCTCAAGACGAAAATCTTTGAATGCGAATGTGGCGCTGTAGTCGAGCTTGGCTTGGCAGTTGGGGTCTATCGGGTCGCCGTCGAACATTGGCTGGCAGATGTCGGTGTTTTCGGCGGCGAGGGCAATGTCGAAACTGTCGGTGGCACTGCACATTGCAAACATGAATCCGCCGTTTTCTACAAACTGCTTTATGGTTTTGGCTACTGCGAGTTTAAGCTTCGACACTTTGCTGTAGCCCATCTTCTGAGCCAGCGCGTTGAACTCGATCACCTGGTTTTTATACCACGGAACATTTTTGTACGATGCGTAGAATTTGCCGAACTGACCAGTGAAATCCTCGTGGTGAACGTGCAGCCAGTCGTATTTCGACAGTTCGCCTGTGAGAATCTCCTCGTCGTAAACCACCGTGTAGGGTATTTCGGCGTAGGTGAGCACAAGCATCACGGCATCGTCCCACGGCTTGTAGGTCTTGGGGGCGTATACTGCTATTTTGGGAGCTTTCTCAAGTTTGATATGCTCCATGTTAACATCGTTGCGCGAAATCTGAGCCAGAATGTTGTCGGCTGCGGCGTCGGGGATCTGCTGGAAACTTACGTTGCGCACCCTGCATATCGTGGCTATCTGGTCGGTGTAGTCGGTGAGAAAACTGCCTCCACGGTAGTTGAGCAGCCATTCTGCCGTTAATCCCGCCTCCAATATGGTGTAGGTAACGCCGTATGCTTTGAGATGGTTGGTTTGTGTCTCGTCCATCGGGATGAGGATTTTCATCGCCTGACACTTCGCCACCGAAATCAACGCTAACAATATGGCTGCTATCAGTTTCATGACTTTTTAGAATGGAGCTTCGCCGGTGTTGCCCATCGGCGGTTGATATTGAGGTTGCTGTTGTGGAGCAAAGGGGTCGTAGTCGCTTACGCCCATATCAGCACCCATCATCGGAATGCCTGCCATCGGGTCGGACGCTCCTCCGCCGTTCATTTTGCTTACAAATGTCTGCGTTATCTGTCCCGAGTCGTCAGATACCATAAGTCCTTGATTGTCCCACTCTTCGAATCGTGCAAACTCGGCACGGAAATGTAGGTTGACATCTTCCAATGCGCCGTTACGGTGCTTGGCTATGATTATCTGTCCGAGACCTTCGGTAGAGTTGCCCTGCTCGTCTTGCATAATGCCGAACTTTTCGGGACGGTGGATGAAGCATACAATGTCGGCGTCCTGCTCTATCGCACCAGATTCACGGAGGTCGCTCAGCTGAGGACGCTTGTCGCCGGCACGCATTTCTACCTGACGGCTCAACTGCGAAAGTGCAATGATAGGAATGTTCAACTCTTTGGCTATAGCCTTGATACCACGAGAGATAGTTGACACCTCCTGCTCGCGGTTGCCTCGTACCTCGGGCGGACCGGTCATAAGCTGCAGGTAGTCGATGATTACCATCTCTATGTTGTGCTGCATTTTCAGGCGGCGGCACTTGGCACGCAGCTCAAAGAGCGAAATGCCCGCTGTGTCGTCGATATATAGGGGTGCGCCTTCAAGGTTCTTGATTTTCTTTTCGAGCTGCATCCATTCAAAGTCCTCAAGCTTGCCGGTGCGTATCTTGTCAGACGGAAGCTCGGTTTCGGATACGATAAGACGGTTGACAAGCTGCACCGCCGACATCTCGAGTGAGAATATCGCCACGGGTACTTTGTGGTAAACAGTCATATTGCGTGCCATAGAGAGCACAAACGCGGTCTTACCCATTGACGGACGGGCTGCCACCACAATCATATCGCTTCGCTGCCAGCCTTGTGTTATTCGGTCGAGCGATGTAAAGCCCGAAGGCACGCCGCTGAGACCGTCGGTGCGTTTGCTTGCCTCCTCCAACTGCGCCATTGCCTCTTTGAGCACTTGGTCCATGCTCTGAGTGTCGTTTTTGATATTGCCGTAGGCTAGGTCGAAGATTTTTTTCTCCGAGAAGTTGAGCAGGTCGTCCACGTCGCTGCCAAGGTCGTACGCCTTGTTCTCGATTTCGGACGCTACCTTGATAAGCTCGCGCTGGATATATTTCTGAGCAATGATGCGTGCGTGAAACTCCAAGTGAGCCGCGCTACCCACACGCTCGGTAAGCGACGCTATATAGTACGCTCCGCCAATATCTTCCAGTTCGCCCTTGGCTCTGAGCCTCTCGCTCACCGTGTAGATGTCGATGGGCAGGTGCTCGGTGGAGAGCTGGATGATTACCTCGAAAATCTTTTTGTGTTTGTCGGAATAGAAACTTTCGGGCTTGAGAATGTTCATCACCTCAATTTCGGAACCCTTCTCGAGCATAATGGCACCGAGAACCAAGCCTTCGAGCTCTTCTGCCTCGGGTGGCTTGCGTCCGTATTGGGCGTTGATGTCGATGATGTCCTGCTGTTTCTTTTTCGGACCCTGGCTGTTGTAGGATGGCATCGCGCTGATTTACTTTTTTTTAGTTTTCACAAAATACGCCCATGCCGGCGAATTTATCGAGACGCTCTTTGATAAGCTGCTCGGTGGGTATTTTTTTCAGTGCTTCGAGATTTTCGATTATTGTGCGCTTTACGGTCTTGAATATTTCTTCGGGATTGTTGTGCGCTCCTCCCAATGGTTCCTTGATGATGCCGTCGATGAGACCGTTTTTGTACATATCCTCGGCAGACAGCTTGAGGGCCTCGGCTGCGTCGCGTTTGAAGTCCCAGCTGCGCCATAGAATGCTTGAGCAAGATTCGGGAGCGATAACCGAGTACCAGGTGTTTTCGAGCATGAAAACCTTGTCGCCCACGCCGATGCCGATAGCGCCGCCCGACGCGCCTTCGCCGATAACTATGCAGATGATAGGCACTTTGATGCGGAACATCTCGTAAATGTTGCGGGCAATAGCCTCAGCCTGTCCGCGCTCCTCAGCCTCTGCGCCCGGATATGCGCCGGGAGTGTCGATGAAGGTGACGATAGGTTTGTTGAATTTTTCGGCCATACGCATGAGGCGGAGAGCCTTGCGGTAGCCTTCGGGATTGGCCATACCAAAGTTGCGGTACTGGCGCATCTTGGTGTTGACGCCCTTCTGCTGACCTACGAACATAATGCTCTGGTCGCCGATAGTGCCCCATCCGCCTACCATAGCGGTGTCGTCCTTGATCTGACGGTCGCCGTGAAGCTCGATGAAGTCGTCGCAGATGGCGTTGATATATGCCAATGTGTATGGACGTTCGGGATGTCTTGAAACTTGAACCCTCTGCCACGGAGTGAGATTCTCGTAAATCTCCTTGCGGGTAGTTTCTATTTTGTTCTGCAAGTCGGCGATGGTCTGGTCAATATCTACCGAGCCAGCTTCCTTTATCTCCTTGGCTTTTGCCAACTGGTTCTCTAATTCCTGTATTGGTTGTTCAAATTCAAGCAGTTGCATAAATTTTCTTTTTAATAATTAACTTTTTGTGTCGGTGTGCAAAATTAATAAAAATCGGTAAAAACAACGAAATTTTTCGGGCAAAATAGTTGCTATATTCTTTTGTGAATATTTTGCTGGTTTGTATTGTATTTGCGATATATTTCTATAATTATTTTCTTTTATTATATTGTGCTAAACAATTATTCCACTATGTTATCTTTTTTAGATAGTCATTTAGTGTATTTACGGTTTTTGTAAATTTTTTTTGCAAATTCGTAATTGTTGTTTAACTTTATGGCAAAATTAAGAGCTATGAAACGCAACTTTTGTTTTAGCCAGCAGCAACTTATAAACCGTGCCTTGAAGCTCTCAGCGGCGTGTGAGCGCGATTTGTCGCGTCTTACCAATATCGGTTTCACTCCCGATATGCTCAAAAACCTTACCGAAATGAACGCCGAATTTATGAGAATGAACCCCGACCGTGGTTTTTTGAAAGAGATTGCCACCCTTACCGACAGGCGCAAGGCTATTAAGAAGGAGATTGTGAAGCAGATACGCATTATACAGCTTCGTCTCGAAATTCTTGGCTGTCAGCAGTCGGATATTTATAACTTGCTGAAAAACATCAAGGTGCACAATGTTTCTGATGAGGTTTTCCTTAGTGGAATGAGGCAGATACAGAGTTGCGGCGTAAAGCTTTGCTCTATGGGTGTTTCTGCCTCGCTCACAGGCACGCTCAACGGACTTATCAACGATTTTAAAAAGCAACTGGAATCGCTTGCGAAACTCAACGCCGACCGCAAGAACGACAGCGAAAGCCGTATCTCCCTGGCAAACAATATTATTTCGCTTATGGGCAGAATATGCAAGATGGGCAAACTGCTCTGGAAAGATACCGACGAGGCTAAATACAAAGATTATGTGCTGTATTGATTTGTTGTTTTAAATTGCTTAAAATAATACTATGCATTACATATTGTATTTTATTCACGGTTAATTATTTACTCTGATTTTATTATTTAAACCTATAATTCACATTTGTATTATGATAATTTGCTAATTATCTATAATTGTAAACATCGATACAAATGTGAACGATGCAGTCGAGAGCTATGCGTGGGCGGTATTTTTGCGTACAAACAGCAGACGAAACACCTCTTCGATTTTTGATACTGTGGTAATATCAATGGTGTGGCGAATGTTTTCAATATTTTTGTTGTGCGCCGACGAGATGATAATCTTCTTGAATCCGATTTTTTCTGCCTCGGCAATTCGCTGCTCCACTCGTGACACGGGACGGATTTCGCCGGTGAGTCCCACCTCGCCAGCAAAGCACACGTCGTGCGGAATGGCTATGTCGAGGTCGCTGCTTAGCACTGCCGTTATTACCGAAAGGTCCATTGCCGGGTCGTTGATTTTGATGCCGCCCGCAATGTTGAGAAACACGTCTTTGGTGTTGAGGCGGAAACCGCAGCGGCGTTCCAATACAGCCAGCAGCATGTTTAATCGTTTGGCGTCGAATCCTGTGGTGCTTCGCTGCGGCACTCCGTATGCCGCTGTGCTTACAAGGCTCTGCACTTCGATCAAGAACGGACGCAATCCTTCCACCGCCGCCGTAACTGTTACGCCCGGCGTGTCGTTGTCGTGATGGTGTATGAGCAGTTCGCCTGGGTTCGACACCTGACGCAGTCCGTCGCTTAGCATCTCAAAGATGCCCACTTCGGATGTAGTGCCAAAACGGTTTTTGATTCCGCGCAGCACACGGTACACGTGCGAGCTGTCGCCTTCGAACTGGAGAACCGTGTCTACCATGTGTTCCAGTATCTTTGGTCCTGCTATGTTGCCGTCCTTGTTGATATGTCCGATGAGGATGATGGGCACGTTGTTTTCCTTGGCAAAGCGTATCAGCATGTCGGCACATTCGCGAATCTGGGTTACAGTTCCAGGTGCCGATTCGGCGTTTTGTGTGCGCAGGGTCTGTATCGAGTCGATGATTACGAGCGACGGGTTGGTCTGTCGTATTGCGGGAATAATGTTTTCAACTGTTACCTCACATAGTATCAGGCAGTTGTCGGAAGTTTTTTTGATGCGGTCGGCACGTAGCTTTATTTGCGACGCGCTTTCCTCGCCCGAAACGTATAATGTCTGCTGCGGAATGTTGAGGGCTATCTGAATGGAGAGGGTGGACTTGCCGATGCCGGGTTCGCCGCCGATGAGTATTACAGAGCCGGGAACAATGCCGCCGCCGAGCACGCGGTTAAATTCGGTGTTGTTGGTGTCGATGCGTTCAGCGGTGTTGGTCTCTATTTCGGAGATCCTCACCGGCTTAGCCTCGCTTAATGCGTTGGGCGACAGTCCGTTTTTGGGACCTGCCGACACTATTTCCTCCACGTAGGTGTTCCACTGCTGGCACGATGGACATTTGCCTACCCATTTGGGCGACACCGCGCCGCAGTTTTGACATATATATACGTTTTTTTGCTTCATTGTCAATTGTTTAGGAGTGTTACAACTTCCACAGCACGTCAACTTTCCACTTGGATTTTACCGACTGTTTTCGCGGATATTCCACCACCCGTTCGGGATATTCGTGTTTGAGATAGTCGCCGGTGTCCCATTTTTTGTTTGAGTTGCGGTCGTGAATTATTTTGAGAGTGTAGTCGGCAGGCAGAATGTAGTCGAACACCACCTTGCCGTCGCAAGTGGCTGTTTTTGAATAAAGTACGTTGCCGTTGTCGTTGCATAGGCAAACGATGAGAAATCCTTTCGACAATGCAGTGTAGTTGGCTGTGGAGTCGGTGACCAGAGGCGCACGCTTGCGCACACGTACACGGGCGGTGTCCACGTCCTTAAAGGGCGGAAGGTCCTCGTCGATGTCGGGATAATGCTCTATGTTGCCGGTGTTTATCAGGTTGATGGTCATACTGCCGTAGTAATCGTCTTCACGGATTTTGCCCTTGCTGCTGAAATAGAGGTTGGGCGTGTTGAGAATGCTTGTGAACACCGAGTCGTCAACCACCAGCTCGTATTCTTTGGCTGCTTCCCAGTTGTATTTGATAAGCTTGTCGCGCAGGTGAAGAGTGTCGTCGATAAGTTCGTACTTAACAGGTATGCGCAGAAGAGCGCTTATCTGCTTTTTCTGGTTCTCGGCTTGTTCTTTCTGAGCCTCGAGACCCAGTTCGCTGCGGCGACGGCGGTCGGTGCGCTGTGCCTGGTTGGTTTGCTCCACAGGTTTGAGCGACATTAATGTGTCGGTTTGCAGCCTTTCGTTTTCAAGACGGTCGATCGTGAGATATGAAATCGAGTAGCGGAGTGTGTCTTTATTTGCGGCAAAGTCGTTGAGCGCCACTGTCATAGTGTCTCTTTTTTCCGACAGCTGGATGTTGTACCATGACGTGTTGTAGTCGGTGTCGGTGAGCTTGAGCACCGGACGGTCTTTGAGCGGATATGCGAATACAAATTGCATAGTGTCGGCCGAGATGCGCTCGGTCTTCTTGATTTTCTGCATTTTAACGTTGTACATCGCAAAAAGCGTGTCCTTGAATGTGCGTTCGGTTATCTTGCCGCTCTTTTTTGACAAAATGTAACGGTCGAAAGTTGTGAGCTTTATGGCAAGTGTGTCTTTAAACACGGCGGCGGTGTCGCGAAGAATGATGGTCATATTGTGACCGTCGGGATAGGTCTCGTACCACGGGTCGTAAGTGGTTGACACATTGATGGCTGAGAGTTCCACATCGCGCACTGTAGGCTTTTCGAATACGATTTTGATGCTGTCGCGCGAGGGACGTTCGTATTTCAGCATTTTTTGCGGCACAATGGTGGTGGGCACGGTGTCGCGCAGTTTCTGCACCTCGCCAAGGTAATACTCGTTGTAATATTTGAGCATATTTTTGAAGTTGCCTTTCTTGGCTATGCAGGTGTCGTTGATGGTGATGTCCACGGTGTCGCGCTCCTGGCTGTAATTGGCTGTGAACCAGTTTTTATCCACCACAGTGTCGGTGGGGTAGAAGATGATGTCGCCTTTGATACCACGTTTAAACACCAGTCGGAAATGCGTGCTGTCTAAACGTACCGCTTTCAGCAGCTTTTGGTTCATATCGTCGTCGAATGCGCTGTCGCACAGCTGGTAAACGTGAATTTTGGAGGTGTCGATTTTTACTGTGGGAATAGGCAGCTGAATGCTTGCCAGTCCGTTTTGGTCAAAGTCGCCGTTGAAGTTTGACTTGACAGTAAAATTGAGCGAGTCGATAGGCGGCTTGGCGTTGGCCTTGTCTTTCTTGTTGTCGCCTTGTTTGGCCTTTTTTGCCGAATAGCGCAGACGCACTGTGTCGGTTTCGGTGGTGGGATTCTGCAGCGAGTCGATAGTGGAGAATGTGACACGCAGTTGCAGCGTGTCGTTGCGCACGTCGGCGGTGTCGAGCAGCCAGACATAGAGGCTGTCGCGGTTGTAGTTGAAGTCGTAAACCATCTGTGGCGATTTGAGCGTGTCTTCAACGTAAGTGATTAACACAGTGTCGCGTTCTACCGACTTGTTGAAACTTAGCAAAAACCTTGTTCGGAGGTCGCGCTGACGTTCCGAAATATATTGTACGGTTTTAATCTGGTTGAACGAGAACAGCGTGATGTTGTTAGGCGTGGTGTAGAGGATGTTTTGAATAATGACAGTGTCGTTGAGCAGTGTGTCGATTATGCGGTGCTTGGGGTCGCCTGTGTGAAGCACAGTACCGGCGGGAAGCGAGTCGATTTTTGTAACTGTCTGAGCCTCTGGCTCTATCACTGTGTTGATGTAACCAATTTTCTCGTCTTCAAGGTCAAACTTCTGTGATTCGTTGATATCTTTGAGAACGAAAATCTTGTAACGTCCTGGTGCGATGTTTCTTACTGAGAATTTTCCGGCGGTGTCGGTTCGTGTTATGTAGTTAGGCTTGTATTTTATCACGCACGAATCTTCGCCGATAACGTTCTCTGAGTATAGTCCCACGAGGATGTCTTCTTCTTTGGCAAGTGTTTCGGCGTCGCGCACTGTTCCGCTGATGGCAAACGAGTCGCAAACTGCGGCGGTGGAGAACACAAAGTCGAAATTTGGATCGTGGTTGCCTTCGTGATAGTCATGAATACAGTCGAAAAACTGCAATGTGTATGTGGTGTCGTCGCGGAGAGGCTCTTTGAACTTGACGATGATTTTTTTGCCGCGTTCCTTGATCTTGGGAGCTTTTTCAAACTGCGGTGGCGACATTAGAAATTTCTGGTCGATTTTTTCGAGAGTGAAAAACTCGTTGAATTTCATTTTTACCTTTTTTTTGTGAAAGTCGCCCGAATACATTTTTGGTTTTGAGTGTTTGAGCACGGGCGGATCTTCGTCTTCGTCGCCGCCTTCGATGTTTCCCATCTGGGCGCAAGAGTACATCAGCACCGCAGTAAAAGCCATTACTACGGCTGTTCTGATTGAAAATATTAATTTGTTTTTGTCAATAATCATCTTAATTGCGCAATTTTTGATATTTTTGGCAAAGAAAACAAAAAAACGGCATTTATCGGCTAACAAAATGCCGCAATAATCAGGATTTCACAATTTGTTAAAAACAGATGGACAAAAGTAGCTGTTATACACCGCTTTGCGAAATGTTTGCAACGGTGGCTCAAAAAGAGAAAAAAAATATCGTGGCTCCGCTGAAACTTGTGAAGGGCGGACTCAGGTTTGTGGCTTTTGCCAAAACCAAGGCAGAAACCGCCGCCGCCGAAACCATCCACCGCTTTGCGCCTAACCTGGTGTACGGTGAAAAGGTGTATATCGCTGCCAAAGGCGGAATCAGGGCACTGTTCTCGTTTGGAAGTATTGCCACCAAAGAGTCTCCAGATGTGTTTAGAGACGGTGTTTCGCTAACTCCGGGCTTTACGCTTAAGTCGGCTCCCGCTTATCGTGTCAATTATTCGCGGTTGTGGGTGGCTGCTCTGCGCACGCTGAAACAGATGGGCTGCGAAATCTCTTATTCCGAAAAATCTACTCCCGAGGTGGGCTACAAGCCGGTTACGATTATGGAGGGTGTTTTCCGTCAGTCGCCGATTAAGAAGACCGTGATTATTCCGCTCGACGATGCTGAAATTATGCTTATGAACCGTGGCGACACCTTTTATATAATAGGCAACAATATTTGCGACCAACAAAAAATTGTGACCACAGTTAACAGCGTGCTCACAAACGCAAGTGTCTATCTCAAAAACTTTAAATCTATTACCACGCTGAATATCAGCGAGTCGGAACGGTTGTTTGAATCGTGGCTTCAAGGTGTGGATGCCGACAAAGTGAGTCTCAACGGCTGTGCTTTTGAATTTTCGCCATCAGCTGCCGACGTTATCGGCTACTCTGATATGAAGTATGACGAGGTTAAGCGTATGGATATAAGTGTCAACAGCTTTAAGAATGCGGTTTTTGACTTCGGCACCAATATCGACACCATAATAGAACAGACCTACGACCTTTATTCGGAGTATCACAAAGGTCAGGCGGCTTTTGACGCAGCGGTGGAGAAGTGGGTAGGAGAGGAGCTTGACTAACGGATTCTGCGTGCCGGAATTATTGCTGCTACGAATCCTACAAGCGTTACGCCAACGAATGTGGCTACCACGTCCCAAAAGCGGATGTCGACAGGATAAGAGTCGATAATAAACGATCCGTCGGGAAACTCTATCACCCCGAAGTATTTCTGTATCAGGCACAACGCCAGACCAATCAATATGCCCGACACCGAACCGATAAGCGTGATGAGGCGTCCTGTGCCAACAAATATGCGGCGGATGAACACTGTGTCGGCTCCTATGTGCGACAGTGTTTCGATGTCGCCCTTCTTGTCGATGATGAGCATCGTGAGCGCACCGATAATGTTAAACGAGGCTATGATGAATATGAACATCAGCATCACGAAGATGGAGAGCTTTTCGCTCTTCATAATTTTGTACAGAAGGTCCTGCTGCTGATAGCGGTTTTTCACGGTGAAGTCGCCGCCCATAATGTCGCGAATTTCGGGAATGAGGTTGTCGGCGTCGAAACCTTCGTCGACAAATATCTCAATCGACGAAACCTCGTTTTTGGCATATCCCAGCAGCTCGCGTGCAAAGTCGATAGGCACGTAGACAAATTTGGAGTCGTAGTCTTGATGAATGTGAAACACTCCCGACGGCATAGCCAGTGCACTGTGAAAAGCCTCCTCGGGTATGAGCGTGATTCGGCTGTTGCGTATCGGCACATATATCTTCAGGTAGTGGAAACCATTGAGCACAACGTTGAGCTTGCCGGCTATGTCGCTGCCTATTACGCACATAGGCTCGTGAAACTGGTCGCGCAGCATAAATGCGCCCGCAAATGTGGCTTCAGCTACGCCGTTGCAGTGCACATAGTTTGAGTCCACGCCTTTGAGCACCGATATGTTCTGATGTTTCTCGTATTGAAACAGAGCTGTCTCTTCGATGTTTTCCACAAAGTATCTAACGCCTTTGAGGTTGATAATCTGCTGTTTCTTAACGCTGTCGACCACAAAGCTCTTGCCCTTGGCGGGTTCTATTTTGAGGTCGGGGTCCACCTGGTTGAGCAGGCTGCTCACCACCATGTCGAATCCGTTGAAAACCGAGAGGATAACAATCAGCGCGGCAGTCATTCCGCCCACTCCGAAAATCGAAATCTTGGTGATGATGTTTACCAAGTTTCGTTTTCCACCAAAAAGGTAACGTTTGGCAATGAGCAGCGGCAGGTTCATAAGTTATTATTTTACAGCCTTTACAATAAGTCCCGTGCCTGTGCGGTGCGTGGTGACGGTGTCGATCCAGTCGAGCAGAAACGCCCAGGGGAATGTGACCAAATAATAAGGTATCAGCACAATGAACATCAGCTTGCTGAAATTGAGCATTGTGATGGGCCATTTCATACTGAGACGCCAGGCGATGCTGCCCGGAGTGCCGTAAGAGTATCGTTTCTCAACCTTAGAGAATCCTGCGCGGAGCAGTTTCTGTTCAATGTCGTCGATATTGTAGCCGTCGCGCACATGCTCGTCGATAAACGAGTGGTCGTCTTCGTCGTGCACATCGCTGCCGCCCTGGTCCGACGGGGTGGATATTAGCAGCACTCCGCCTTTCTTCATACTCTGGCAGAGGTTGCTGAACACAAGTTCGTCCTCGAGGATATGCTCCATAACGTCGACCGACAGCACCAGGTCGTATTTTTCGGGGTCGGTATACTTGGTGAGGTCGGCGTATTGGAATTTTACACGGTCGGCGCGGTTTATCTTGCCAAAAAACTGGTTGCAGTCTTCGATCTGCTCCTCCTTTACGTCCACGCCGAGGATTTTGGCCTTGCGCAGATACGAGGAGATGAAGAAGCTGTATTGTCCGAATCCCGACCCTGCGTCAAGCACGTTGGCTTCGGCATTGCGGTTTTTGGAATAAAGGCTCTTGATTTCGCGCTTTATATACCACGCTCTAAGTAGAAGGATATCAAGAAGTTTGTAAAATATTTTGCGTAAAAACGGTGTCTTGTTGAAAACATTTCCGAGCGAGCGTTTAACGGGATCGTACTGCATTATTGTTCGGAGTTAAGGTTCTTATCTTTGTTTAATAGCGAAGTGATGCGTTCGGCGTAGTCCAGAGTCTCGTCGGTGATGAAAAGCAGGTTTGGAATACGGCGCAGCTGGTGGCGCATTTTGGCTGCCAGCTCAAAACGTATCTGCTTGAGGTCGGCGTTGATCTTGCCCATTGTCCTGATGCGTTTTTCGGTGGGAAAAATGCTGACAAAGATTCTCGCCTCGTCAAGGTCGGGTGTTACCCTCACTTCGGTAACAGAGATTATAACTCCCTGGTAATCGCCCTGATGTGTCAGGAAATATGAAGCCGCTTCTTTCTGAACCAGGCGGCTGATTTTGTTCTGTCGTGTGCTGTCCATTTAAAATCAATTTGAAACGCCGCAAAGTTACAAATAATACCTAATAATCAAAACCCCCAATAATAGTTATTTTTTGGGTTTGATTACCTCGGCGGCGGCAAGTTTCATTCTTTCGAAGTATTCGTCGGCGGGCGACTTGCGCATGTGGTTTCTTGCCTGTATCTCCTTTATCGGGTTGTCGCTCTTGAATTTGATTTCCTGCAGACGTTTCTCCTCGGCGGCACGAGCCTCTTCGCGGCGTTTTTTCTCCTCGGGAGTCATTCCGCGTTCAAGGGTGATGTGGTTGAGCGTGGCAGAGAAGTCGTTGAGGTTCTGTTTTTCGATAGTGCGCTCCTCTTCGTCGTCCGACTTGTTTTTTTTGAGCACGAACACCATGGCGGCTACGAATGCCGCTATGATGATAATCATTATACATGCGAATGCTGATCCGTTCATCTTTGAGTATTATTTAAAAAAGTTTTTGAATATGTGACGTTTTCTCTTTTTCTTGTGCTGGTCTTTCATCCGTTTGTCGGTTTTCTTGTGGTGCTTTTTCATCTCTTTCATCTTCTTGGTGTCCTGAATCTGAAGAAGCGCCTTTTTGGCCTTTTTGTAGTGCTTGGCGTCGGCGATGCGCTGTTTGCGCTGCTCACGTTCCAGTTCGCGTTTCTCTTTGGTTTTGAGTTCGCCGCCGTGAGCCGCACGCAGGCGCAGTTCTTTCTTGCGGTCTTCTTCCGCCTTTACCTTCTGCTCTTTCTTGGCCTGTTTCTCGCGGATTTTTGCGTTCTTTTCGTGGTCTATGTGTCCGTCGCCAGAGCTCTTTTTGAACTCCTTGGTGGCTTTCTTGATTTTTTTCTGCTTTTCGAGCTCCTCGGGCGTCAGGTCTTTTTTCTTTTTCTTCGCCTCCTTGGCGGCGGCTTTCTCTTCTTTCTTCTTGGCCTTCTTGTCCACCTCCTCGGGCTCGTCTACCACTACTTGCTTCTTGGGCGTGCGGTCAACGTTTTCAAATTCGAGACTTTCGCCCTCGTTTACAAACTCGTCTTCGGTGCGGAAGTCGGCGTCGAGATCCTGCACTTCGTCCTCGTCGGTTTCGGGCAGTTTCTTTTTCTTTTTCTCCTTCTCTTTCTTTTTTTCTTCCTTGGCTTTCTGTTTCAGAGCCTTCTTGTCTTCCACGGCTTCTCCGTCTTCGCCTTTGGCTTCGGCTTTCTCTTTCTTTTTCAGGGCTTTCTGCTCTTTTTTGGAGAGTTCGGGTTCGCCGTTTTCGTCGAGTTCTGGCTCGGTTTCGGCTTTCTGGGCATCCTTGATGGCTTTCTTCTCGGCTTTTTCGGCGGCTTTCTTGTCTTTTTTCACCTTCTTCTTTTCCAGCTTGGCTTTTTTCTTCTTGTATTTTTTCGAGAGGCGTTTTTTCTTCTTATTAGAAAGACCTTTTTCGATCAAAAAACCGTCCTGAGAGTACTGACTGCCGCTTGGAGCCACGTCGGCGGAGGGGTTGAACTTGCCAAAGTCGGGCCCTTGCGCCTCAGCTACGCCGAGCGACGAAATGAGTATTATTAGCGATAAAAATATAGTTTTTATGTATGATGCCTTCATCTGAAATTTATTTAATAATTTTGCAGCAAAATTACAATAAATAAAACGCTGTGAAAACTAAATTGTTATACATAGTTGTATTTTTTGGATTTCTGCTCGTTTCTTGCGGACATTCGGAGCAGCCTGTGCCGTCGGTGAGCGTGGATTTCTATGTGCAGCTGTACGACGCAAGGTTCGCGGCGTTGCAGAATCCAGGCGGATGGTGCTATGTTACAGGCGGATACAACGGTATTTTCATTTACAATCTCGACTGTACCACTTATTACGCCTACGACCGTGCTTGCCCGGCGTCGCAAAAGCACACCGCTCTGATTTACGACGAGAAAACCCACTCGCTGTGCCATACCGACACTGTGAACAACTGCAATACCAGATACAGCGTGCTGCTGCAGGGTGCTGTGCAGAGCGGCGACTCAAAATATCCGCTGAAAAAATACGCCGCGCGTAGGGTGGGCGACCGTCTGCATGTGGTCAACGAAGAATACTATTTAGATTAATATATAATGGAACTATTTGATATTACCGCAACTACATTTTTCGGACTGGAAAATGTGCTTAAAGAAGAACTTGAAGCCCTTGGCGCTAAGGATATTTCGGTGCTAAACCGTGCCGTGATGTTCCGTGGCGACACTACGCTGCTATATAAGTGCAACCTCTGGCTCAGAACGGCTTTGAAAGTGCTTGTGCCTATAGCCAAGTTTAACGCCAACGACGAACGCGCCCTATACAATCAGATTTACAAGATTGACTGGGAGAAATATTTTACTGTGAATCAGACTTTTGCTATCGACCCAGTGACCAGCGGAACGGTGTTTACCCACAGCAAATATGCCTCGCTGAAGATGAAGGACGCTATTTGCGACTATTTCCGCGACCGCCGTGGCAAACGTCCCGATGTGGACACAGAATATCCCGACATCAGGTTCAACCTCCATATCTACAACAGCGAATGTATCGTATCGCTCGACAGCACCGGCGTGCCTATGAGCCGACGCGGATACAAGGTTCGTCAGACTTTTGCCCCGCTCAACGAGGTGATGGCTGCCGGAATTTTAAAAATAGCTGGTTGGGACGGTCAGCAGACTCTTCTCGATCCTATGTGCGGTTCGGGAACGTTTCCGATTGAGGCCTGTCTGATGGCTCGCAACATAGCTCCGGGCACTTTCCGCAATTTCGCTTTTGAAAAATGGAACAATTACGACCACGAGATTTGGTCGGCACTTAAAAAAGAGGCTAAGAATGCAGTAAAACGTGAATCTAACACACGTATCATTGGTTACGACATTGACCCGGCTTCACTCGACGCCGCTTCACGCAATGCCGACAAGGCCGGTGTGGAAGATTTTATCGATTTTGACCGTATGGATTTCTTCAAAAACGAAGAACCTTTCCGCAATATATTTGTGATAATGAATCCTCCCTACGGCGAACGTCTCGAAGATGCGGCTGAGATGACAGAGTTTTACAAGAATATCGGCAACCGTCTGAAGGCTTCGTACACCGACAGCAAGGTGTGGGTGCTGAGCGGAAACCTCGGCGCACTGAAAAATCTCGGACTTCATCCTTCGCGTAAGGTGAAACTCTATAACGGTGCTATTGAGTGCAAGTTAGAGTGTTTTGAACTTTACAGCGGAAGTAGGAAGGGGAAGAGTATGTAATTTTTGTTTTTGGGGAAGGTAAAAAAAGTGTTGTGAGATACTTGATATATAATTATATTTTCTTATCTTTGGGTGTAATATTAAAAACTCAAAGATATGATATTTCAATTATTCAACCGCTATTTTTGCCTTCGCCGACAGTCTCAAAGAAATGGCTTTGAAACCGAGAATTGTAATCTCAATTTCTTGGGACTTTATCTCGGCATAGGTCGAAAGGCTTATCGCGCCAAGGCAAGGGAACAGTCTATTAAAGACAACGATATTTCAGCATATATCGATAAGCGATGGCGCGATCAGAGAGAGTATTTCTCGAATAAATCTGTACAAATGCAAGGTAAATTTCGTCGTGTACAGATTTTTATAATACTATTGAGTGCCTTGTCTGCCACTGTGCTTGCCCTTAATTTTGATGATTTATTTGGTAAGCATCTTTTGAAAATAGTGGATAATGAGGAATTAATATTTATTAAGCCACACAAATGGTATAACAATAGGATAGTATGTGCTTTGCTTACCATGGCGGTGATTGTTCTAACAGGTATCGACAAGTTGATGCAATACCGAGAGGAATGGATAAAAAATCGCAAGGCAGCAGAACACCTTAAAAGCGAATACTGTCTTTATCGAATGGGCGTAGG